>MWEJ01000093.1 GCA_002071025.1 Verrucomicrobia bacterium ADurb.Bin070
CTGCCCCGCCTGGTCGCGGAACCCGAACAGGAACGTGGTCAGGTCGACCACCTCCGTCACCTGCGGGTTGTCGAAGCTCGGCCGCACGACCCCGAACTGATCGCGGATATCGATGATCGTCGCCACCCACGTGCCCGCCGGTGCCACGTCGTCCTTGACCAGCTCCAAAAACGGGTTGTTGCTCTTGCTGCTCTGCTCTTGCAGTACCGCCATGATGCACCTGCCTTTTACCGGTCTGTGTCATTTTCAGGCCCGCCGCCGCCCGGCCGCGCCGCGCCCGCTGTAGGGGCGACCCTCTGTGGTCGCCCTCCCAGATCCGTCAAAGCCGTTCCGCAAGCGACGCCCGCCTGTCCACGCCGTAAACCTGCCACAGCTCGGCTACCGCCGCCGCATCGCCTCCCGCCGCCAGTTGCTCAAGCACATCCCGTCTCAGGTCATTTGACTTCTTCATAGGTACCCGCTTTCCATTGCGTATCGAAGCGCCGGCGCAGTCAGCGAACTTCAATCACGCGCCTGTTTTTTCTTCGATGCCCAAAGCATCGCACACGGCTTCATAAGCCGCATGGAGCCCAGCGTGGATTACGGGTGGATTACGGGTGGAAACTCGCCCGAAAAGCAAAAAGGCCCCCGAGAGCGAACTCTCGGAGGCCTTTTTCGTTCATCAGCGGACCGGTTAGATCATCAGCATATAAATGCCGGAGGCTTGGTCCACAGTCTCAAACAGCGCATCGAAATCTTCTTTGTCGACGCCCTTGAACAGGTCCTCCCTGAACCGGTCCGAGTTCCAACGTCTATTCGCCAGCTTATCACCAAACTGCTGGTTGAATTTGACCGCAACTCTTCGACATAAAACGTTTTGTCTTCGCCCTTCAAATATCCGTGCACGAAGCGCAGGAAAGCCCGCGCCTTGTATTTCTTGGCCAAATCTATCTTCCTTCTGCCGACCTTGATCAGCGAGAAATTGCCGAACACTTCATCACGCGCCTCATCCCCGGCGGCAACCATTGCGCCGCTCCCCGCGAGTCTCTCAGCCAGCGCGCATCCCGCCGCATTCAGCCGCCAGACCCTGACATCCTCGCGCGACAGCCGCATCCACGGACTGTCTTCCGTGTCCGGACTCCCGTCCTGATGCATCCCGAGCCAAATCTTGCCGTGCTGCCGCACGTCGTATCTGACGGCACCGTCAGGCCCCGGATACGAATCCGTCACCACACCGGCAACCGCCTCGAAGTCAGGCTCAAACCTTTCAAAATCGGCACGCAGCAGCCTTCGCCAGTCGGCGCGGCAAAACGCCGCATGCGCGATCCCCGCGCTGACCAACACGGATAAAGCATCCATACGTCACCTCACCGGAAAGCCGACCTTCAGAAACTTGCGCAACAGCAACCACTCGCCGATCTTCGCCGCGTCTGAGTCGCGAGCATAGCGGAGCCGGTTACCGGCATGCACGGTCAGGGTCTCAGTGCGCCCCCTGCTGTTGCGCAGCGTATACTTGAACACCGCCTTCAGCACATGATCGGTCAAGGGCGGCACGATGTTGAGCGGATAGACCACGCGCACGCCGTTCTCCATCTGCCAAAGCGGCATCTGATCCAACGACGCGTTGCGTCCGCCGTTCCATTTCCAAGTGATCGTCTTTCCCGGCGCACCGAGATCCGTGAACTGCACTTCGCACAGCTCGACCTCCTTGACGCCTGCGATGTCCTTGCACGAGAAAATTCCAGCGCTCTCCCCTTTGAGCGGCTCAAGCGTCACACACCTTTTGTCATTGCGAAACACGTTGGACTCGCCGAACAGCAGATCGCCTACCGCCATGCGATAAAGGCTTTGCTCTGCCACGTTCTTCGTGTTCATCCGCAGAAAACCGTGTACCTTGTCGTACACCACGGCGTCGAATTTTCCCGGGATCACCCGGTCGACATCTTCCTCGCCGTCCGAATAGACCTGCATGATCTTCACACGCCCGGGATACTTGATCATGAACCAGATTTCATCGTCAAAATCGTACGGGATCAGCCGTGTTCCTTTGCCGTGCCCCTTCTTGCTGAAATGCTCCGCGATTCTGGACTCCAGAGCCTTCAACCCTTTGCGGTCCGGCTTTCGGTAGTGTTCGCGCAAGTCGCTTGTCATCGGGCAGTAAACATACGCGGACAGCTTGCACATCTGCGTGCGCGCCGCGCTTTTCTCAAGCAGCGCCTTGTTGTGCGGCCAGTCCGTCAGCCAGGCCTGAAGCACACACCCCGAGTAACTCAGCCCGTCCGACCGATCATCAACGCGCAGACCGTTTTCCTTGGCCTCAGTCTTGACGTTCTCCCACCCGTCCTCGTTGCCGAGTTCGCAAACATAAAACAGCAGGTCGTCAAGCTCTTCAGAAACCTCCCCCTCGACAAGGTGCTTGCTGATCGCCTCATAGGGCATGTTATCCTTGTCCGCCTTCACGTCCTTGCCGGGCAGATGGATCACGCCCTTGGCCAGGTCCTCGGAAAAGTGCCTCAACGCCGCGCACAACACCTCCGGATCAAACTCTTTCAACCGCCTCACGTTGCCGAAACACCGCGTCACATCGCCTGCCATATTATTCCCCGCCTTTCTGACTGTTCCACGCAAGAACAGTGCGAACATACCAAGAACGTTTATCGATGTAAAGATACACACAGCCAGATTGATTTAAGTCTCTGGAGTCCAATAACTTGCCATTACGACAATTCGGAGTATTTTACTCCGAAACGGAATAATTGTTGAAAGCTCCCCAAACCTCAAGCGCAACGCTGCGCATTCGCCCCCGTTCTGTGCAATCCCTCCGCCCCGCATCCCGCCATTCCCGCTCCCGCTTCCAGGCATCATGCTGCCCCCGCTTCTCCCGCTTATAGCGCTTCTAGCCGGGCCCCCATCAGTCTCCTGTCTCCAATTGAACGTTGAGCGTTGGGCGTTCAGAGTTGAGCGTTCTCCGTCTCCTGTACTCTCCGTCCTCCGCCCTCAATCATCCGTCCTCGCCCCTTTCCCAATTACCGCACTAACGCACAAACGAACTAATGAACTTCTCCCGCACTTCTCCTTTTTTCCCCTCGCCCCGCCCTCTCCCGAAGTGCTAAACTCCAGCGATACCAAACTGAACGCGGCCCGTGGCCAAAGTCTTGTTGCCCGCCGCCCGCGTCGCGACCCGGAATTTGCGCTATGCCCACACTGAATTGGATCGGAAAAGAAGCCGTTGTGAACCACCACCAGCAGGTGCCCTTCCGCCTGCTCAAGGACGTGCCGGACCTCGCCTGCGGCGACCCCGGCAGCGGCAACCTGATCGTCCAGGGCGACAACCTCGAAGCCCTCAAGGCCCTTCTCCCTTACTACGCCGGGCAGGTCAAGTGCATCTACATCGACCCGCCCTACAACACCGGCAACGAGGGCTGGGCCTATAACGACAACGTCAACAGCCCCGTCATCCGGGACTGGCTCGGCAAGACCGTCGGTAAGGAGGGCGAAACCCTCGATCGCCACGACCGCTGGCTCTGCATGATGTACCCGCGCCTCGCGTTGCTCAAACAGTTTCTCACAGAAGACGGCGTTATTTTGATGTCCCTCGATGGAAATGAGCACAGATACGCCGAACTGCTGATGGACGAAATCTTTGGAAGTTCCAACCGCATTGAGACCTTCATCTGGAAAAAGAGTTATGGTGGAGGGGCCAAGTCAAAGCAAGTGGTCAACCTTCACGAATATGTTCTATGTTTCGCTCGCAACAAAGAGCGCGTCGGTACAATTGAACTCCCGCCGAGCGACGATGTGAAGAAATATTACAAATTCGAGGATGATAAACTCGAAACAAGAGGCCCTTATCGACTCCAGCCGTTAGCAACAAACAGCATGGACTCACGCCCTAATCTCAGATACGCGATTCCCTTTGAAGGTCAAGAGATTTGGCCAGAGAAACAATGGCAATGGTCCCGTGATCGTGTGCTTGCCGCTTTGGCCAACAACGAGTTGGTCATTAAGCAGGTCAAAGGTAAGTGGTCGGTCAATTACAAGCAATACCTTCGAGACGGTGACGGTGAAGAGCGAGGCTCGAAGTTGTATTCAATAGTCGAGTCGATCTACACACAACAAGGCACGAACGAACTCAAGGCCATGTTCGGTGACGGTAAGACGTTCGATTTTCCAAAGCCGCCAGAACTCGTTAAGAAATTCGTCCAAGCATTTACGGCAAAAGACTCGATTGTTCTGGATTCATTCGCAGGTTCGGGCACTACCGGTCATGCACTGTTCAAAGCCAACGAAGAAGATGGCGGGCACCGCCGTTTCATCCTCGTGGAGATGGAACCGAAGATCGCCCGCGAAGTGACCGCCGAGCGCGTGAGGCGCGTGGCGCAGGGCTACACGAATGCCAAAAGCGAGGCGGTCGCGGGCCTTGGCGGCGGTTTCCGTTTCTGCGAACTGGGCGAGCCGCTCTTTGATGAGACCGGCATGATCCGCGAGACGGTGAAATTTTCGGAGTTGGCCCGGCATGTCTACTTCTCCGAAACCGGCGAGCCCTTGCCGCGTGCGCGGGTGCTCAACACGCCGTTTCTCGGCGCGTGCCGCGGCGTCGGCATCTACCTGCTTTACAACGGCATCCTGGGCGACGAGAGCGCCAACGGCGGCAACGTGCTGACGCGCCAGATCCTCGCCAAACTGCCGGACTTCGACGGCCCGAAGGTGGTCTACTGCGCCGGTTGCCTCTTGAGCCGCGACCGCTTGCAAGCCGCCCGCATCACCGTCCGCCAGACGCCGTACGAGATCAAGGTTTCGTAATTTTTCAAAGGACTCTCCAATGATCGCTCTCAAAGACTATCAAAACCGGGTTCTGGACTCCCTGCGGGAATTCTTCCGGCTGTGCTCCAAGACCGGCAGCCCGGCCGAGGCCTTCCGCGCTGTGAGCGAACAGAACGGCAGCGGCGGCGGACTGTACCTGCCGATCCACGCGGCGGGCCTCGAACGAGGCATGCCCTATATCTGCCTGCGCGTGCCGACCGGCGGCGGCAAGACCCTTCTCGCCTGCCACACCGCCGGGCTCGCCATGAGTGAACTGCTGCACGCCGACCGCGCGGTCGTGCTTTGGCTGGTGCCCAGCAACACGATCCTCGACCAGACCGCCGATGCGCTGCGCGATGCGCGGCACCCGTACCGCCGCGCACTAGAGATGGCCTGCGGCGCGATCGAGGTTGTCACCATCGAGGAGGCGCTGAACCTGCCGCGTGCATCGGTCGACGGCCAGACCGTCGTGATCGTCTCGACCATCCAGGCCTTCCGCGTGGAGGACTCCACCGGCCGCAAGGTCTACAGCCAGAACGGCGTTTTTCAGGAGCACCTCCTGAACGCGCCGGCCAGCCGCGAGGCCGACCTGCTGAAAGGCCCGGACGGCAAGCCGGTTCCCTCGCTGGTGAACATGCTGCGCCTGCGGCGCCCCGTGGTGATCGTGGACGAGGCGCACAACGCCCGCACCGACCTTTCGTTTGCCGCGCTGGGCGACGTGATGCCTTCCTGTATCGTGGAATTCACCGCCACGCCCGCGCGGTCCAAACACCCGTCGAACATCCTGCACCACGTTTCCGCCGCCGAACTCAAGGCCGCCGACATGGTGAAGCTGCCGTTGCGCGTGGTCACGCGCCACCCGAGCCAGAAGGACCAGTTGCTCGCCGACGCTGTGAGCCTGCGGGCCGACCTTGAGAAGCTCGCCCTGACGGAGGCCCAGCTTACGGGCGAGTACCTGCGGCCGGTGATGCTCATTCAGGCCGAACGCGTGGACGCGTGCGAGCCGCTGCGCGAGCGGCTGGTCGCCGAGTTCGGCATCGGCCGCGACGAGATCAAGATCTCGGTCGGCGCACACGACGACCTGAAGGATGCGGGCGACATCGCGTCGCCGCAGTGCAAAGTCCGTTTCATCATCACTGTGCAGAAACTGCGCGAGGGTTGGGACTGTCCCTTCGCCTATGTGCTGTGCAGCCTGAAGGAGACCCGTTCGGCCACGGCCATCGAGCAGATCGTCGGCCGCATCCTGCGCCTGCCCAACGCGCGGCCCAAGCACCACCCCGACCTGAACTGCGCCTATGCGCTTTCGGTTTCCGACTCGCTGCCCGAGGTTCTGAACGAGCTGCGCGAGGCGCTGGAGAGCAACGGCTTCACCAGGGCCGAGGCCGAGCGCATCATCCTGCCCGCGCCGCAGGGCATGCTGCCACTGGGCGCACAGCCGCAGACGCTGCGCCTGCAGCCCGAGGAGATCGACGCCGCAGTCGCCCAGGTTCAGGAGGCCGCCCTGTGCGGCAAGGTGCGCATCCGGCCCGAGACGGGAGCCGTCACGGTCCTTGTCCCGCTCGACGCCGACGAGACCGAGAAAGTCGCGAGCTGCGGCAAGACCCCCGAGGCGCGAGCGCGGATCACCGCGCTTGTCGAACAGGTGCGGGAGACCGACAAGACCCTCGGCGGCGGCGGGCAGCCGCGGGCGCTCTCGCCTTATCAGATGCAGCTGGATTTCCGCGTCCCGCTCTTGTGCGTCATGGAGGAAGGCAAGCTGCTGGAGTTCGAGCGCACCCATCTGCTTGAACACCCATGGCGGCTGGGGTCCAAAGACGCGACCCTCTCCGCGAGATACGATCCCACCCGTCGCCCGACCCTCGCCTCCGGCAAGCTGGACGTCGGGACGCGGGG
Source organism: Verrucomicrobia bacterium ADurb.Bin070 (assembly GCA_002071025.1). Classification (GTDB taxonomy): domain Bacteria; phylum Verrucomicrobiota; class Kiritimatiellia; order RFP12; family UBA1067; genus DUPH01. Next base: position 6,676 of record MWEJ01000093.1, read on the forward strand.
CGAGGTCAAGACGGATGTCGTACGCGAGAACGACGAGCCTTTCGACTTCGTCAAACGCCTGCACCAGCAGACGCTGGCGCTGGGCAACATCAGCGGCACGGACTGGACAGCCGAGCACCTGATCGCTTGGCTCGACCGCCAGATCGATCACAACGACATCCCCTTTGCGGAGTCCGCCGTCTTTTTGCGCAAGGTCATCAACGGCCTTATGGCCCGCCACGGGCTCACCGACGTGGGGCCGCTGGTCTTTGACCGCTTCCGCCTGCGCGACACCATCGAAGAGCGCATCGACGAGCACCGCAAGAGCGAGCGGGCCATTGCGTACACGCAGTACCTCGCGCTCGACTCCAGCCTCACGGTCAGCGACGACTACGCCGTCAATTTCAAGGAGATCGCGTACGAACCCAGTGAAATCTATCAGGGCTCGTTCCAATTCCGCAAACACTACTTCGGGCCGAAGCCCGGCGAGCTGAAAGAGACCACGCCCGAAGGCGAGTTGAAAGAAGAATTCAAATGCGCTCAGTTTCTCGACTCGAAACTGCCGGGCGTCCGGTTCTGGGTGCGCAATCTTTCACGCCGTGCGACCTCGTTCCGGCTCCAGACCTCCACCGACTGGTTCTATCCCGACTTTGTGTGCCAGCTCGAAGACGGCCGGATCCTCGCGGTCGAATACAAGGGAGGCCATCTTCTCGACGCTCCGGACGCGCAGGAGAAACGCGACATCGGCAACCTCTGGGCCGCCCGCAGCAACGGCCGCTGCCTATTCTCCATGCCGAGCAACAGCCGCTTCGACGAGATTGTGCAGAAAATCACATCATGAAAACCCTCACTGCCGAACGCATGCGCAACAAAATCCACGGAAACGCGCTGATTCTAGATCGGAAAACTCCGTTTTTTCGAATTTTTGGTTTCTTTGTGATTTTTTGCATTTTCACTGTTGTCAGCAACCCCGAATTGTGGTTAAGTAAATCCATCACACCCGCCGGGCCTCTGTCGCAAGACATGCTATCTCTCGGTGGGTTTTTTGTTTTCAGGGAGGCCGCATGAAGTACGACAAGCCTCCTCTGACCTTCGACGAACAGGTCCAGCATCTGATAGACCTTGGCTTGCAGGGTGATCGGGCCGTCATGCTTGAGCGCCTTGCGTCTGTCAATTATTACCGCCTCTCCGGCTACCTGCATCCCTATCGTGACGCCGACAACAAGACCTTTCTGCCCGGCACAGACTTCGACACGGTGTGGAAGCACTACGCTTTTGACAGGCGTCTCCGCCTGCTGGTCATGGATGCGATCGAGCGCATCGAAATCGCTGTTCGCACACAGTTGGCCTATCACCACTCTGGCATCTACAAAGACCCCTTCGCTTACGCAACCTTGCCCATCTCTCTTCCCAGTCTTAAACCCACTGACTACAGTGATTTCCTTTCCCGCATCCGCGAAGAGACGGAACGGTGCAAGAAAGACTTGTTTGTTTCACACTTCCAAAGCAAGTATGGCGATGAGCATAAGGACCTGCCGATCTGGATGGCCGTCGAGATCATGTCGTTCGGCACCATGCAATTGTTTTTCCGCGGCGCATCGCATCAGGTCAAACAGAGGGTTGCGTCCCATTTCAATATGCCGGATAGAGTCTTCGACTCCTGGCTCCACACCCTTTCGGTCATCCGCAACATCTGCGCCCACCATGGAAGATTGTGGAACAAGGAGTTAGGCATCAAGCCCTACATCCCCCTTCAAAAAGACTATCCGGATTGGCACACCCCCTATACGGTCCCTAACAACCGCATTTTCGGTGTGCTCACAATCTGCCGCTATTGCCTTACCCGAATCGCCCCGCAGAGCCGCTGGCCCGCACATGTCACGCAACTGTTGAACGACTTCCCTGCCGTCCTAATCGCCCAAATGGGCTTCCCCGCAAACTGGCAGAACTCACCCCTTTGGAAATGACCACAGGGAGACAACCGGAGGGACCTGAACGTGAAGATACGAAAAACCATCCCGGCACTGACCAGCAAAAAACTATTTCAGGAAGCCGACAACCACTGCTCCTTCTGCAGTGTCAATGACGTGGCCGCGCTGGAGATCCATCATCTCGACGAAGATCCTGGCAACAATCAGCTCGGCAACCTCATCGTCGCCTGCGCGAACTGTCACGCCAAAATCACCCACGGCGAAATATCCCCCGCCGACGTCCACACCAAGAAGTTGCAGCTGACATGGATGAGCCAAGCGGCCAAGCGGCCAACGCCGAAACGGCCCAGGCAATCGGTGGAGGTTAAAGACTCAACCCTCAACAACAGCATCGTCGCCAACAAAGTCACCTTCACCGGCAAGCGTTCGCAGCGGATGAACTATCCCGCGGACTCCGTCGGCGCCGACACCATCAAGAAGGGCTATATCGACTACCTGATCGGGCGCTATTTCGACTATAAGAAGGCCGACGCCAGTTACGGATCTTATCGCCCATTCAACCATGCGGAGATCCACACCACAATCGCACGCCTGTTTAAGGCCAAAACCTTCTATATTCACGTTGCGCGTTTCGCTGAACTCTGCGGCTACATCATGAGCCGCGTCGACCAGACCATCCAAGGCAAGCGCAACACGTCGCGCGGCTGGCCAAACTACGACAGTTACACCAAGTATCAGGCCGAACAATTAGGCCAACATCCCCCGCCCGCTTCCCCCGGCACCATGTAGCGTCAGCGCAACAAGCCTTTGAACGGCTTGCCATGAACCAATCACTTTCAACCCTCAAAGCCTCTCTCATGCCCTTGTTCTTGATACCCGCTCCTTCACCTTTGAACGGCGCTCAGGGCGCGCATAGAAAGGGTAACGCGCAGGATCATCACCAGGCAGGATGTAACGCCAGCGGCGGTAATTGAGACACCAAAGCGAAGGGTGTCTGCGGATGACTCGCTCAAACGCGTCGGCCAGTTGCTGGGTACGAATTGCGTCATCGACCTGCGGTTCTGGCAGAAAGAACTCTACGACATCGATACAGTATCGTCCGTCCTTGAGCGGAAACGACAACGCGAACACGATGGGCACGTTGAGTTTGCGCGACAGCGCGGCGGGCGTCAGCGACATGCCTGCGGGTACACCGAAGAACTTGATCCAGGCCCCGCCTTCCCCGATATGAGTCTGTTGATCGATCAGAAGACCGACGCTGACGCCCTTCTTGATCGCTTGCATAATGGGGCGCAAGGAGCCGTCGGCCGGCACAATTTGCTGTCCGATCATGGACCGTAGCCGCGTCAAACGAGCGGTCATTTCGGGCGAACCGATCATTTTGGCGACCGACATCATGGGGATGCCGTTAGCCACGCCGGCCTGAGAAAGAATCTCCCAATTGCCGAAATGGGCGCTGACCGCGATGACAGGCAGATTAGAGTGAAACGTGTCCAGAACGCCCGGAACAAAAGTCACCAGAGCCTTGATACGAGCGTGTGTATCGCGCGACAACCAAAACATATTGGTCATCACACGAGCCATATTCCGATAGGCGCGACGGATAATGGCCCGCTCACGCACGGGCGTCATGCGTTTCCCAAACATCAGACGAAGGTTAGCGCGGGATACCGCCTTGCCCCTTTTGTCAAACGCGTAAGCGATGTCGGCGACACAGCGTGCAAGACGTGTCACTTCCCCACGAGACAAAAGTGGAATGATTATCTGCCCTAGCCAGATGAGAAACCATTCAAAAGGTCTGCGTGCTTTCCTGTAATATCTTTTGAACCGTTTTTTCTTCATACGCCTAAAAATCTGTCCCGATCAAAATCCGATCTTATGGTCTTTCCCCCTGCGAACTACAGGCTCTTCCTTATCAGATAAGCCGCAAAAGCGACGCACGCCGCCACCGGGACCCAGAGCAGAATATGCGGCTGCAAGGCAGGTAAGTAATCCAAAGAATGCACAAGGATCACGCACAGATAATACGC
>MWEJ01000094.1 GCA_002071025.1 Verrucomicrobia bacterium ADurb.Bin070
GCTCGTCCTCGCTCCCGGGCAAGCGGACGCTTGCCCCTCCATCGCTTCGCGAGTCTGGTCGCAGGACGGGAGGGACGAGCGTCCGCTCGTCCTCGCTCCCGGGCAAGCGGAAACTTGCCCCTCCATCGCTTCGCGAGTCTGGTCGCAGGACGGGAGGGACGAGCGTCCGCTCGTCCTCGCTCCCGGGCAAGCGGACGCTTGCCCCTCCCGTATGTGGGATAGCCCGTTCATTCTGAATTTCCGGCGGTGGGTTAACACGGCTTTCTCAGTAATCAAAAAACGGCACGCGCTCGATTTTCTCAAAACGCGACTCGGTGTCGTTGCCGGTCGCGGTCCGGTAGGTTTCGAACCCGGTGCCTTTGGCATGCGGCCCGGACCAGGCGAACAGGGGCTGTTTCTCAGGTTCTGCGCCCTCCTGCCAGAAGACGTTGCGGTTGCAGTCCGCTTCGTTGAGCCGCGGGTTGAAGAACCAGATCATCCTGTCCGCGGAGTTGCAGAACCGGTTGTTGCGGACATGAAGCTTGAGGGCCTTTTTTGATTCATACGCCGCTAAGATAGCAGGGCGTTGGGTGTGTGTCACGTTGAAGTCATTCAGGGGGGATTGCCGACTCCGTGGGGAATCCATTGGACGCGCTGCCGCAGTACGGTATACACTGCCAAAACACGCTTAGGGGCGTGGCTCCACGTAAAAGGATACTGGTGATAGAGCATGAAATTTCAAGGTGTTGCATGAAGCGCAAAACGGTCTGGGCGGCTGCGGGGTTGACTCTGCTTGTGCTGCTGGTGCTGTTCGTTGGGGTGATGGGGTTACGCCATCCGCTGCCGGCGCGTGCGGAGAAACAGACCGCACCGGAATGCGAGCCCGAGTGGTGGCATGATCCGCCACGGCTGACGGCTGACGAGGTCGCGGCCCAGCAGTGGCTGGCGGATATCACCTACCGCTTGCCGGCTGAGAAGGAGGCCGAATACTGGGATGTCGGGGGGAGCCAGCACGGAAATTTCTCCATTCGGTATCAGGCGGCGTTTTCGGGATATGCCGCTGCCGCGCTCGGCATGCGCACGCCTGCCTATGTGGGTTTGACGGAGCGGATTCTCAGCAACACGGTGGCGCGTGTCGCGCAGAAAAAAGCGTGGCGGTATGTTCAGAGCTATTGGGCCGACGAGCCTTGGTTTCCTGATCCTTGCGCGCGCGGCAATGTCATGTTCACCGGGCATCTCATGATGCTGATGGCGCTGCATGAGGCGCTTTCCGGACAACGCCTGTTCAGTCGCGACGGCGTGGAGTTGGTCTGGGACGACGCGCGCCGTTTCACCTATACCACCTCGCGGTTGGCAAATGTGGCGGCGGAACAGATCCGGGCGGGGAAGGGTGGAATCACCTGCGAGCCGGGACTGATTTTCTTCGCCTGCAACAATCACCCGCACGTCACCTTCCGTCTGTTGGAGGGCATGGGATATGGGGAATGGCGGGCTGAAAGTGAAAAATGGGAGCGCTGGGCACTCGCGGGATTGCGGGCGACGGCCGGCGGCGGTGCGTTCCGGCTGGTCCACCATGAGAAGAGCGGACTGTCGATGCCGCGCGGCATGCCGGGCTTCGACGGGTGGTGCCTGCTCTGGTACGAACCGTGGGCGTCCAGTCCGCTGAACAGCCGGCGCCTCTGGCAGCTTGCAAAAAAGAAGATCAACTGGAATGAGTTGTCGGGGATGCCGGACGAGAGACCCGAGCGCACGGAGTGTTCAGACTGCTGTAATCCGCTCAAGGTTCCGACGGCGGCCACGGTTTCGTTTCTTGCAGCCGCCGCACGAGCCTGTGGGGACGACGGCACGGCGGGACGGCTGGAAATGTGGCTGGACCGCCATTTTCGGAAAGATGAACGGGGCCGCATGTGGCTGGATACACACAAGGAGTGGCGCATCGGTGCCAGTGCCAACCGTTTCATCGCACTGGCGCAGGCGCAGGGCTCGACGCTGCGTCCGATGATCCGACGGCCGCTGCCGCGCGCCTATTTTGAAGGCGTTCTTTTGGAGAAAGTCTGGCCGGATGATACGCCGGTCTATCGGGCTTGCCGCGATGAGCAGGGGGCGCTGCTGCTTGAAATCGACGGTCGCGGGTCAGCCCTCGCCCTGACCGTACGGCACGCCGGCGAGGCCCCGGAGATTACCATTGAAAACGGCGGCGGCTCGGTATGGGAAGGGGCAACAGGCACCTTGCGCATGGATCCCTGCTCAAGAGTGACGATTCGGATTGATGCTCTGAAGAAAACGGGGTATGGTAATGACACAGTAAGGTTGGAGGCCGGTCAGGGGCTCAGGAGGTTGAGCACCTTCCGGCAGGAACACTAAAGGAGGCGATGTCATGGCGAGGAATGTGACGATTGTGACCGGGCAGTGGGCGGATCTGCCGTTTGCGAAAGTGTGCGAGATGATGTCGGAGTTCGGGTATGACGGGCTCGAGATCTGCACGTGGGGCGATCACCTGGATCTGGACAAAGCGGCCAAGAGCAAGGCGTATTGCGACGATAAACGGGCGCTGCTGGAGGCGCACGGCCTGGGATGTTGGGCGATCCAGAACCATCTGACCGGTCAGCTCGTGTGCGACAATCTGGACGCGCGTCACTATGCGTGGGCGCCCGCCAAGCTGCGCGGGGATGCCAAGGGCACCAAGAAGTGGGCGATCGAGATGCAGAAGAAAGCGGCCAAAGCCGCCAGAAATCTGGGCGTGTCGGTCGTGACCGGGTTTACCGGTTCGCCGATCTGGCATCTGCTCTATTCGTTCCCGCCGTGCATGCCCGGCCAGATCGAGAACGGCTACAAAGAGTTCGCGAAGACCTGGCGTCCGATTCTGGATGTCTATGCCGACAACGGCGTGAAGTTCGCGCTGGAGGTCCACCCGACCGAGATCGCGTTCGACATCGCCTCGGCGCAGCGCGCGCTGGAGGCGCTGGACGGCCACCCGGCATTCGGCTTCAACTACGATCCGTCGCACTTCGGGTATCAAGGCGTGGACTATGTGAAGTTTATCCGCACCTTTAAGGACCGCATCTTCCACGTGCACATGAAGGACGCGTGGTGGGGCCATGGCGACGGTACGGTGGGCGTGTTCGGCGGACACACGGACTTCGCCGATCCGCGGCGCTTCTGGGACTTCCGCTCGCTGGGCCACGGCGATATCAACTTCGAAGAGATCATCGTGGCGCTCAACGACATCCGTTATCAGGGGCCGCTGTCGGTCGAGTGGGAGGATTCCCGCATGGACCGCTGCCACGGCGCGCAGGAGGCGTGCGACTTTGTGCGGGGCGTGGATTTCACGCCGAGCGCGATCGCGTTTGACGCGCAGTTCGACAAGTAATGTCGCGCGCGGCGCGGTTGAAACGACGACGGCGTGCGGGCGGTGGCCCGCGCGCCGTTTGTGTTTTTTGGGGGAGCGGCGCGCGTGCGCCGCGTTTCGGCTACTTCAGCAGCAACACGGCCCCGCCTTGTGAGGTGAGCAGAAGCTGGGTGCCGTTGCCGCCGACGATCAGCTTGTACTTGGAGGGGAAGCCCGACAACGCGGGTTTGGTGTTGATCGAGCCGGTCGCGATGACATACGTCGTGGCGGTCGGCTCGGCTGAGGCGGCATCCGCCGGCATGACGGTGAGGTTCGCGAGGTCCACGCCGTCAAAGGTGACGCAGGTGGAGGTGGCGCCGTCGATCTTCACGCGGTAGATGCTGCCGGCCGCGAACGTGCCGTTCGCGACGGTGCCGTCGCCGGTGAGGGTGCCGATGGCGCACTCGCCGCCGCCGAGATCGAGCGTCGCGCCGGACGCCAAGTCGAAGGAATCGTCGGAATAATCGGCGGGCATGGATGTTGTCAGCAGCGAGCCGTCGCCGGGATCTGCCAGCATCGCGTAATCCTGCCAGGTCGTGGAGGCCGCGCCCACCTTGATGCCGATGGCCCAGGGGATCACGCCGCTCCACGGGCCGTCGCCGCCGCCGTTCTCGGTGAAGCGCAGCTCGATGGCGTGGGGACCGGGCGGGAGCGTCACCGTGCCGGTCATAGTTTTACACGAATCGGCGGCAAAGATGACCACGTTGGTCCGGTCGATGATCAGTCGCCCGCCGTCGTCATAATCCATCATGAACGACCAGGTCACATCCTGGCCGGTGCGGTTCCAGATGGCGCCGGTGTAGACGAGGGTGAAGGTGTCGCCGTGCCCGGGGCTGCCGTACACGTTGGCCACGGAGGTGGCGAGATCCACGGTGGTGGTGTTGGGCATGGCGTTCCAATTCTTGTTGCCGTCCACCTCGCCGAACAGGAGTCCGGGTGTGAGATCGGAGAGCAGGGCGAGGGTGCCCGCCTCGACCTGCACGGCGGAGGGCGTCTCGACGTAGCCGTTGAGCGTGGTGGTGAAGAAGGGCTCGGCCTCGGTGTAGATGTCCGGCATGCCGTTGCCGTAGGCGTAGGGGATGACGAAGTTGGCGCTATCCGTCGTGTGGCGGCCCTGCAGGTCGATGCCGAAGCCGCTGCCGGGAATGACGCTTCCGCCCGCGCCGCCGGCGTGCTGGCCGAAGCGCACTTCAAAGGCGTGGGGGCCGGGCGTGACGGGTACGGTGACGATGCGGGTGGCCGTGTCGTTGAGGCGGCCCGAGAGGACCGTCTGTCCGTCGATGACGATCAGGCAGGCGTCGTCTAGGTTCTGGATGAACGTCCACATCTCATTGGTGCCCGAGCGGTTCCAGACGTAACCGGAGTAGACGGCGGAGGCGTAGTTCCACCAGACGTAGCCGTTCGAAAGGGCGGCGGACTGGTTGTTGCCGGCCGGGACGCTGACGGTGCCGTTGGCGGCACGGGGGGTGAGTTGGACACCGCCGTCGCAAGGGTTGGGTTCGACGGAGTTGCCGCAGCCGCCGACCGTGCCCTCAAAGAGGCCGGGCACGCCCGGCAGCGCGTTGCGCGCGGCCTCGGCCGCGTCCCAGTTGACGGATGAGGTGGTGAGGACGGAGCCGTTGCCGGGGTCGGTGACGATGCGCCAGCCTGCGCCGTCGCCGGGGTCCCAGTTGAGGCCGCTGTCCATCATGCCGGTGAGGTTGCAGCCGACGTTGCCGGAGCCGTCGCCGAAGCGGGCGTCGAAGTAGTGCGGTCCCGGCGTGGCGGTGAAGGTGCCTGTAGAGGGGCCGCTGTTGCCGTTGCGATAGAGGACCAGCGACCGGTCGATGACCAGGTAGACGTAGTCGTCGAACGCGCCGCGGAAGTTCCAGACCTGGTTGGTGGCGGTGCGGTTCCAGATGCAGCCGGCATAAGCGTAGGTGTGGTTGTTGCCGGCCCACATGCCGCCCGAATTGCTCGTGTTGGCAGAGTTACCACCGTTGCCGGCATAGGTGGTGAGGCGGATGTTCTGCTTGGGCGTATAACGGTAGGGGTCGTTGGCCGTACGCGAGGTGAGGCCTTCCCAGAGGCCCGGCGTGGGGGCGTCGAGGGCGGGAACGGGCGGTGCAGCGACGGCGGGTGTGGCCGCGAGCGTGGCGGTGCCGGCACCGGTCTTGATGATCGATGCGGCGCTGACCGTGCCGTTGACGATCGCGCCGCCGTCTTCAAGCGTCAGGGCGGCGGCCGCGATGGCGTAGCCGTTGAGATCGAGCTTTGCCGAGGCGCCCGTGCCGCCGACGGTGATGGCGGTGGCGGAGGAAAGGGCGTCGGCGCGGCCCAGGGACAGGGTGCCTTCGCGCACGAGGGTCGGGCCGGTATAAGTATTGGCGGCGGTGAAGGTGACGTTGCCGTCGCCGGTCTTGGTGAACCCGCCGGAGACGGCCGGCTTGACGGACAGGGTCACATCGACATCGCTGCGGCCGGCCTGGCGCAGGGTCGCGATCGGCTGCGGGCTCATGCCTCTGCCAGGGGCGTGGAACCTGATGCCGGTGACAGAGCCGGAGGGGCGGTCGAACAGCGCCTCCGCGACATAGCCGTTCGGGCCGTCCGGGCCGTTGTACTTGTTGATGACGACAGGCGGGGCGATATAATCGGTCAGCGGCGTGTCAAAGGTCATGTCGACGGCCATCAGGCCTGTCGGGGCGCACAGGGGGACGTCGATGGTTTTGCCGGTGGGAGCGGTGGCGGGCACTTCCACGGTGAAGCCGCCTTCGTGGATCACGGCGTTGTGGCCTGCGAGCGTGCCGCTGAAGATCGGGATCTCGGCGTTGGTGCAGACGAGGGTGCCGCCGTTGAAGGAGGCGCCTTTCCAGCCGGGATTGGAGGCGGCGTTGATGCGGTTGGCCGTGAGGCGTCCGTTGCCGGCCAGCACGAGGTCGGAGCGACGGTCCTTGGCGTTGGCGTCGGCCCGTCCGAGGTCGACGGGCCCGTTGATCCTGGCATCTGCGTCGCCGGCCACGACCAGAGCGCCGGAACCGGTGTTGGAGCCGCTGTTGCCGTCGCCGCCCACGCCGAAGGTCCCGCCGTGATAGAAGGATCCGCCGAGCAGGAAGGCGAAGCCGTAACCGCCGCGCGTGAGGGTGACGCTCCCGCCGTAATAATCGCCGACGTTGTTGTTGCCGGGCGTGCTGCCGCCGGGCATGGTGAAGGTGCCGCCGGTCTGGCGTAAAATGCCCTGCGAGTATTGGGCTTGGGCGACCTGCCAATAGCCTTTGGTGTGATTGAAGCCCGATTCGAGGCCGTAATAGCCGTAACTGTTCGCGGCGGTGCCGAGGCCGCCGTCGTTGTACGCGCCGGTGGTGTTGGTCACGACGCTGTTGCCGGACTGGTAGATGGCGCCGGCGGCGGTGCTGCTGCGCCCGGCATATAGGGTGGCCGAGAGCAGGGCGTCATCGGTGATGTCCAGGGCGGCGCGTCCGTTCTGGCCGACGATGAAATAGGTCTGCCGAACATTGTAGCCGATGTCGGGCGCTGTGACGGTTGCGGCATTTCCGATGCGGTTGGAGAGTGACTCTTTGCCCGCAACACTGCCGAGATGGATTGTCTTGAGGTCGGCGGCGAACGTTGATTGAGCGGCGGCATCAACGACGCCTACGGTGACATCGATGTCATTCGTGATGAGCAGGGAACCGGAAGCGGTGCTGACGTAGCCGAGCGTGTGGGGGCCTGGGTCGCGGAAATCAGTGAGGCCGTCTTCAGGTGCAAAGACCCACGCGGAAACGGGAGCAAGTATGGTGAGATCGCCTGGACCGGTTTTTCCGAAGCCTTTGTTCACGGGGTCCGACAAAAGGATATCGGGGTCAGAGAGGCGTGAGGTGTCGAAAAAGACTCCGCCGTCTGACGGAATGAGGTCGCCGTAGACGAGGCTGTCGAAATGCGCGCGCGTGAATCCCTCAGCAGATGTTTCGGCCAGTGAGGCACCCAAGAGGCCGCCGCCATAGACGTGAAGCTTCCCGGAATCCCATCCGGGGAGCGAGGACGGGTAGGCGGCGAAGAGCATGTGCCGGTTTCTGGTGACTGTGGTTTCTCCCTGATAGGTGTTGTTTGAGGCGAGCAAGTAGACGATTGAATTGGTGTCGCCATAGCTCGTGATGCCGGCCGGGCCTGAAACCGGGCCGGTCAATGTCAGGGAAAGAGAACTGGCGGTGTCGGTCAGGACGAGGTCGCCGCTGCCGGAGGTTTCGATCGGTCCGGTGAGGACGTTGCGCGTGTCGCGGCTGAAGCCCGAGCGGGTCCGCAGGGCGCTGCCTGCTTCGGCTTGAATGCGCCAGGGTACCGGAGCCGCGAGGTTGTGAACGTCGAAAACGCCGCCCGCCGGCACGGTGACGAGCGTGTTGGTGTCGCCGGCCAGCGTGCTGGAGGATTCGATCGTGAACACGGAGCCGGGCGCGACCGCGAACGTGCCGTGCCGTTCGGGGGCGGCAGGATCCGACACGAGGACATCGGCGCTGGTGATGGCGAAGAAGAAGTTGGTGGACGAGATGGAGGAGCGGAGATCAGGTGCGAGCTTTGCGTCACCCTTGACGGTCAGGGTGTAGCCGTTGAGTTCGAAACGGGGCTGGAGGGTGCCGGCGACATCCTGGTTGCGGCGGACGTCAAGGCGCGAGGTGCCGCCGATCGAGGCGTTCGCGTCGAGGGCGATCCGGGGCTGCGTGTAATACTGCGTGAAAGGTCCGTTGTTGACCAGCGCGCCGTTGCCGTCCGGGCCGTCGCCCGCCAGACGAAGTTGGTACGCGTAGGCATAGGCATTCACGGCGGGTATCAAGCCCATGTCGAGCGCCGCGCCGTTGGCGACCGTGAGGACGCGCGTCGTGTCGTCATAACCGAGTGCGGATGCGGCCGCCGGCAGCAGGGTGCCCTGCGCGACGGTGATGTCGCCGAGAAAATCGCGGTTGGCGTTGATGAGCGAGAGCCAGCCGGGACCGGCCTTGATCAGCGTCCCACTGCCGGAAAGGGCGGGGAGCGCGTTGGTCGTGTTCGCGTCGGAAACAAGCGCGAGTGCGCCATCCGATATCGCGGCGGCCGAGAGGCCGCCCGCGCGGAGTGTCGCGGTGCCCGTGCCGGATTTGGCGACACCGGTGCCGGGAGCGAGCGAGGCGTCGACCGTGGCCGGCCCGGTGACGCTCAGGGTGCCGGCGGGCGTGGCGACGGTGCCGTTTGAGAGGGTCAGCGCGGCGGTGGCGGCGAGCCGCCCGACCGTGAGCGTGCGGCCGCCGAGATCGACGGAGGCCGGCGTGGCGGAAGGGTTGCGGATCAGGGCGGCGGCGGAGTCGGCCGAGAGGGTGAGGGCCGGACCGGTGCCGCCGTCGGTCAACGTGATGACCGCGCCGGGATACGCCGCGAGGTCGCCGGGGCCCAGCGCGGGCAGCGAGACGGACGGGACGGTCGCGTCGACCGTGACGCCGTCAGCGGTGCTGTAGGCGGCGGGCATGCCGTTAACGGTGATCCCGGGGATCGGGCCTTCCGAAAGGCCGGTCACGAAGACCTTGCCGTCCGCCGGGAGGATGTCGAGCGTGCCGCCCGCGAGCAGGGTGAGAGCGGGCAGCAGGACATTCGAACTTCCGGTGGCCAGCGAAAGCGTGGCCGGGCCGGTGACGGAGAGCGGCGAGGCCGTGAAAGTGCCGTCCAGGTTCAGGGCCGCGGCGGTCACGCTCAGCGTTCCGCCGGCGAGCGTCACGCCGGCTGATGTTGTTAACGAGGCGGGGTTGGCCGTGGTGAGGGTGCCTTGCAGAAGGGTGATCGCGGTCAGGTTGTTGGCCCCGGACAGCCGCCATTCGCTCTGGCCCTGCTTCACGAGCGCGATCGGGGCCTGCGACGATCCGGCGATCGCGCCGGCGTAGGTTTTCGTGCCGGTGCCGTTGCCTCCGAGTCGCAGGGTTTTCGCGCCGGTTTCGGTCGAAGAGGAGGCTGAGCCGGAGAAGGTCATCTCGCCGTCGCCTGCGGCATCGAGCAGGAGTTCGGCCTGAGCGGCGCCGTAAAAATAGAGGGGGCGGTCTGTGGTGAACGAGGCGTCGCCGGTGATGCGCAGCGTGCCGCCGTAGCTGCATCGGATCGCGTTGTAGGCGCCTGTGCCAAGGCCGGAAGCGTTGCCGATCAAGCCCAGCGAGGGGACCGAGAGGACTGCGCCCCGCACGATGCTGACGGAGTGGGGAAAATCGTTGGCGGGTTGGCGAAGACATAGGTGCCGTTCATGAAATTATCGGCAGCCCATGTCTCGATGCCGGAATTGGCGCCGGTGAGTTTGGCGTTCACCGTCAAGGTGGCGCCGTTTCGGACAAAGAGGTCGAGGAGGTCGGTCGTGGAGGTGCCGTTGCGGGAAAAGTCCAGGGTGGACGGCCCGTTGACCACGAGGTCGGCGCGGATATCGGTGCCCTGCATGCCGAGATTGACGATGTGCAGCGGGCTGTTGAGGGTGAGCGTGGCGGGCGCGTAGGCGCGGATCAGCTTGATGGTCGTATCGGCGTCCACCGAGACGACGGCGTCGGGCGTGTTGAAAATCACCACTTCGGAGGCGGCGGGCACCGTGCCTCCGGACCAGTTGGCGCTGTCATTCCAGGAACCGGCCGCGCCGCCGACCCAGGTTTGATCGGCGAATGACGGGAACGACGCGATCAAACACAAGGCGAGCAGGCCGCCGATCGACAGACGGCCTGCGACGCGACAAGCCGCCCTCAAGGCGGGCGACGGTTGCGGGTCCGGGAAACGGGGGGCAGCGTTCATGACACTCGACGTGCGGTTCGACATATCCATGACTCGACTCCTGTTTAAGTTTGCCGAAAAAGCCCAGCGTGATCCATCACGCACCTATACAGCCATAACTCTAGCCTACACATTTGCAGAACGATGTGGCAAGTGCAAATTTTGCAGGATCTTTGCACGCCCCGGCACCCACCGATTAAGACAGAAAAAAAGCAGGCCGGGCGGAAAACCGCCCGGCCTGCTTTTTGCGGCCGTACCGAGGTGCGGCCGAGGTGACGCCGCCATTATTTCGCGTAGATCTTCTTGGCGTGGTAATGGTTGTGCAGCAGG
>MWEJ01000095.1 GCA_002071025.1 Verrucomicrobia bacterium ADurb.Bin070
TGGAGAGGTGACCGAGTGGCCGAAGGTGCAGCACTGGAAATGCTGTGTGCTCTTACGGGTACCGGGGGTTCGAATCCCTCCCTCTCCGCCATTTCCCGCCGTTTCCCGCCGCATTTCGCATTCCTTTGCCGAACGTTCTCGGGTATACTGCCATCATCATGCCCGAAATCTTCTACAACGCCATGGTCTTGCGTGAGCCGTATTCCGGCGTGGAGGTCACGGTTCATCAATTGGCCTGCGCGCTGGCGCAGTATGGCTCGTTCCCGGCCTGCGCCTGTGTCCCCGCCGGACACCGCGCCATCCCCGCGGCACCGCACCTGCGCCTGCGTACCACGTGTGCGCCGGTTTCGCGCTCGCGCCTATTGCGCATCGTGTGGGAACAGACCGTGCTCCCCTTGCTCTTGCTGCGCGCCCGCGCCCCCCTGCTGCACGCACCCGCCTACGTCGCCCCGCTGCTGGCCCCCTGCCCCGTGGTCCTCACGATCCATGACCTGCATGTGATGACCCACCCCCAGTTCTGCCGCAAGCGCAACATCCTGCACTACAAACTGCTGATCCCGCCTTCAGTCAAGAAGGCCGCCGCGATCATCGCCTTCTCCCCCTATACCAAGCAGACCGTCCTGACGCGTTTCCCGGCGGTGCGCGAAGAGCGTATCCACGTCATACCGCCCGGCCTCTCGCAGACGATGACCCGTTGCACCGACTACGCGCGCCTGCAGGCCGTACGACAGCGTTACGGGCTGCCCACCTCATTCTTGCTCTTCGTCGGCGATCTGACGTCGCGCAAAAACATCCTCGGCCTCATCAGCGCGTTCGCCATCGTGCAAGGCGAGCGGCCGGACCTGCACCTTGTGCTGGCCGGCGCAGCCGATTCTGCCACCGCAGCGGCGATCGACGCGGCCATCCGCCAGAACGGCGTGCGCCACCGCGTGAGCCGCACGGGCTATGTCAACGCCGAGGATCTGCCCGTGCTCTACTCGCTGGCGCAGGCCTTCGTCTTCCCCTCCCATGACGAAGGGTTCGGCCTGCCGCCGCTCGAAGCCATGGCCTGCGGCTGTCCGGTGGTCTGCTCGGGCGGCGCGGTCATCGAAAATTGCGGCACCGCGGCCGTCACCTGCGATCCGCGCGACCGCACCTCCATCGCCAGCGCGGTGAGCCTGCTGCTCGACCATCCGGTCTTCCGCAAAGAGAAGATCGAGGCCGGCTACCGCAAGGCGGCCGAGTTCACCTGGGAGAAGTCGGCCCGCGCCACGGAAGCCGTCTACCAGAGCGTGCTGGGCTCCTCCTCATCCGCCCGGCAGGAGGTTTCGTCATGACCGCGCGTGCGCTGTTCTGGCTCGCGCCGCTCGTCCTGTCCGGCGCATGCCGCACTGTCGTGCCGGCCTCCCGTGCGATGACCGCCAAAGAGCGGCATGCCGACGCGCTGATGGAGATCGTCCCGCCGGAGATCATGGTCGCCGACCTGGCGCGCCCCTACGCCGCCGCCTACACGCGGCCCGAGAAGCAGACGCAGGCGCACACGGCCTTCATGCGCAACCTCGACGCCACCGAACTGCGCCGCATCATCCGCGAGGCTCTGCTGCGCCACTTCAGCGAAGCGGAGCTGCGCGCGCTGGCCGCCTTTTACGCCACGCCTGAAGGGCGCGCCTGCATGGCCAAGAGCGCCGCGTTCGCGGCGGAGGTGGTGCCGGCCTGCGCGCACGAAGCCACCCAGGCCTTCCGCAAGACCGCGCTCGACGCGGCGCGCGGCACGTTGCCCTGACACGCCTGCCCTGAAACGCGCCGACTCTGTTGACAAACCCGATAGGCTGGCGTAACTTGACCCCATACCATGAATTGAGAGGAGTTCTTGTTTTGGTCGTCAATACAGACGAGGTGAGATTGGCGCTTTCAGCGCAGACTGAGGGCAGCAGGAAGGCCCTACTTGGGCAATTCTTGACGCCTTCGTCTGTTGCTCGTTTTATGGCTTCTCTTTTTGATTCCAGCGCATCCCCGGAATGCCTTCTTCTGGATCCCGGTGCGGGCATCGGCACGCTTTCAGCAGCCTTTCTAGACAGGTGCGTTTCCGGCGAGCTTAGTTTCCGCCGGATCAGCATCGATGCCTTTGAGATAGACGACCGGCTCCAGCCTCATCTGCTCCGCACGCTGGAGTCCTTCCGTCCGCACGTTTACTGCGACGCAACTGTGCGGGGTACAGACTTCATCGAAACCGCAGTTTCGGCGTTGACTGACGATCTTTTCATGCGTCCCTTACCAAGGTATACTCATGCGATCCTGAATCCTCCTTACAAGAAGATGCGGAGTGATTCTGCCCACCGTTCGGCTTTGCGGCGTGTCGGCATTGAAACGGTAAACCTCTATTCCGCCTTTGTCGCGTTGTCCCTTGCGTTGTTGGAAGACCAAGGCCAATTGGTCGCGATCATACCCCGCAGTTTCTGCAACGGCCCTTATTACCGTCCGTTCCGAGATTTCATCCTCGCGCGCGCCGCCATCACGCATATGCATCTCTTTCACGCGCGAGATAAAGCCTTTCGTGACGACAAGGTCCTACAAGAGAATATCATCATCAAGTTGGAGCGCGGGGTACGGCAACAGTCTGTTACGGTCTCCGTCTCCACAGACGACAGCTTTGAAGACCTTTGCAGCCAAACGATACCGTTCAGCCAAGTCGTCTTCCCTCACGATCCGGAACGATTCATCCATGTGCCCTCGACCTTCAATGACTCACCACTCACGCAGGCGGCCACGCTGACGGCAACCCTCGCCGACTTGGGCGTTTCCGTTTCCACAGGGCCGATTGTGGACTTCAGGATGCGCCAGCACCTTCTTCAGATGCCGTCTTCAAACGCTGCGCCGCTTCTCTATCCGGGACATTTTTCCGGCGAGAGCTTCGAGTGGCCGAAGAAGGACTTCCGCAAACCCAACGCGATCACGATGAACGAGGACACGACGCGATGGCTTTACCCGAAAGGGTTCTACACGGTCGTCCGCCGTTTCTCGTCAAAAGAGGAGAAGCGGCGGATCGTCGCCAGCGTGGTTAACCCTGCCGCTTTTCCGGCTGCCGAATGGCTCGGATTCGAAAACCATCTCAACGTCTTCCACGTCCAAAAGCACGGACTGCCGGAGGACATGGCCTACGGTCTGGCGGCTTTTCTCAATACCCGCGCCCTTGACGACTACTTCCGCAGCTTCAACGGTCACACGCAGGTCAACGCGACTGACCTACGGCAACTGCGTTACCCCAGCAATCTCCTGCTCACACGTCTCGGGAAATGGGCGAGGAGGCATCCCCTGGCGGAACCGGAGCAAATTGACGAAAAAGTGAAGGCCATTACTGCATAACAAATAACATCAAGCAGGCGCTTCAGGTATTGACCGCTCTTGGTTTCCCCCGCGCCCAACTGAATGAACGCTCGGCGCTTTGTCTCCTCGCGCTTCTCGATCTGACGCACGACAAGTCATGGACTCATGCCTCCGCCCCTCTCATGGGCATCACACCCATCATGGACTGGGCCCGCGTCAATTACAAGAAACGGTACGCACCCAACACACGCGAGACCTTTCGCCGTCAGACCATGCACCAATTTGTGGACGCGGGCGTGGCCATTTACAACCCTGATGATCCCGCTCGCCCAGTCAACAGCCCTCATGCGGTTTATCAGATCGAGAAAGAGGCCTTAACCTTATTGCGAACGTTCGGCTCTGCGGAGTGGAAAAAGAATCTTCTGGCTTATCTGTCGAAACGCCCTACGCTGGCCGAGAAGAACGCCAAACGGCGGTCACTGCAACTGATTCCGGTTGAGATCGCCCCAGGCCGGGAAATCAAACTGAGTCCCGGCGAGCATAGCGAGCTGATCAAAGCTGTCATCGAATCTTTCGCCCCTCGTTTCGCGCCCGGATGCGCGCTTGTCTACGTTGGCGACACCGGCGACAAGTGGGGCTATTTCGACAACGAACTGTTAAACGGGTTAGGCGTTGCGGTCGATTCGCACGGCAAGATGCCAGACGCGGTTCTTTTTTATCCGGCAAAGAATTGGCTGCTTCTCGTCGAATCCGTCACCAGTCACGGTCCCATGGACGCTAAGCGGCACAGAGAACTGGCGCAACTATTTGCCGATTCCAAGGCCGGACTGGTCTATGTCACCGCTTTTCCCGACCGTACGGTCATGGCCCGATATCTGGGGGAGATCGCGTGGGAGTCGGAAGTGTGGGTTGCGGACGCGCCGACGCACCTGATCCATTTCAACGGCATCCGTTTCCTAGGCCCATACGATGCGGAATAAAGCTACCCGTTCACCACGTTGACAGGTCGGCCGGCCTGGAAGGCCTTGACATTCGCCACCGTGATGTCCAGCAGACGCTGACGCGCCGCGCGCGTCGCCCACGCGCAGTGCGGCGTGATGACGATGTTGCGCGCGCACAGCAGCGGGTTATCCAGCGCGGGCGGCTCAGTCGAAAGCACATCCACTCCCGCGCCCGCCAGACGGCCCTCGTTCAACGCCTGCGCCAGCGCCGCCTCGTCGATCAGTCCGCCACGGCTGGTGTTGATCAGCCGCGCGCCCGGCTTCATCAGGCGCAGCGTGCGCGCATTGATCAGCCGCTCGGTCTCCGGCGTCAGCGGACAATGCAGCGACACGACATCCGAACAGCCGAACAGCTCGTCTTGCGACACCCACGCCACGCCGTCGGGCAGGGTGTGCGGCCGCGTGCGCGAATGCGCCACGACCCGCATGCCGAAGGCCAGTGCCGCCTGAGCGACAGCCCGTCCGATCGCGCCGAAGCCCAGCACGCCGAAGGTCAGCCCGTCCAATTCGGTCAACGGTTGAAGCTGGAAGGTGATGTCCGCGCAGCGGCACCACGCCCCCTCCTTGACCGCCCGGTCATGCGCCCCGCAAAGCTGCGTCAGCTCCAGCAGCAGCGCGAAGGTCATCTGCTGCACCGACCGCGTGCTGTAGGCCGGCGCGTTGGAAACCGGGATGCCGCGCTCGCGCGCCGCGGCGAGGTCCACCACGTTGTAGCCGGTGGCCAGCACAGAGATGAACCGCAACGTCGGCAGCGCCAATATAGTATCGCGCGCCAGCGGCGTCTTGTTGGTCAGCAGGATCTCCACGCCGTCCGCGCGCTCCAGGATCGCCTCGGGCGGCGTGCGCGCGTGGACCGTCAACGCGCCCAGCGCCTCCAGCGCGCGCCACTCCAGATCGCCGGGGTTCATCGTGAACCCGTCCAACACCACCAGCCTCATCCGTTCTCCTTACTCCTCAATCATCACCGGCGTGCCGTACTCTACCATCGCCAGCAGCTTGACCGCATTCCAGTTGGCGAGTCGAAAGCACCCCTTGGATTCGGCGCGCCCGATATGCTCAGGGATGGGCGTACCGTGGACGCCGTAGCCTTGCAGCGAAAGCCCGATCCAGGCAAGGCCCACCGGATTGTTCGGGCCCGGCGGAATGACGAGTTTGGTTTTATTGGACCCGCCCGGCGCAAAGAGCTGAGGATCGTAGGTGTAGTTGGGATTCGGCGCGACCGTCCTGACCGAAACCTCACCGTCGGGCCGCTTGGATTTTTCTCGCGCGATCGAACAGGGGAAGAGCGCGACGAGCTGTCCTTCGGGATTGAAGACCGTCACCTCGGTTCGTGAGAGCGAGATGCGGATCGACCCGGCCTTGGCGGGCTTCACGTAGGCACAATCCGGCAGAACGACCTCGCTGCCCACCGGCGGATTCGGCCAGGCCAGCCCGGGATTCAGGCGTTCGACGGCCCGCTGCGAGGTATGGCCCTTCTCGGCCAAAAGTTCCTGAAGTGTCTCGTAAGCCAGCGTCTTGAGTTGCGCACGCTCTTCCCAGGCCTGCGGCACCGGGCCTAGGGCGCCCCAATCATTGGTCGTGATCGTGTAGCGCATCAGCACATTCGTGTCGCCGCCCAGCGCCGTCAGCACCGCAGCGTCGGGGATGCCGGAGGGCACCATGCCGTTGAGCGTCTGCCACGTCACCAACGCGATTTCCGTTCGCGCGCCCCACACGCCATCGACGCAGTTGCAGGAGAGGTGCTGCCGGTCGAGCAGCACCTGCAACGCAAGCGTATCGCGGTTGAACCCGGCGCGGTATCCCGCGAAGCGCGGGGCGACCGACTGCGCGTTCCCGTTCGAGAAGGCGAGCGCCCCACAGACAGCTAGCAGAACCAATCGTACAAGGCTTCTCATGCAGCTCACTCTCTCCGTCAGGTCTGGGGCGTCAGCTCGAAGCGGTGCGGCCTGGGTTTGCGCGCGGCATCGATCTGTGCTTCAAGCTCAGAGATGCGCACGTCCAGCTCGGCCAGCTTCGCGGCCGGGCCGTTTTCAAGCTGGACCTTGCGCCAGCGCTCGAAGTAGACATCGTTCTTTTTAAACACCAAGTCCAAAACCTGCATCGCCTGCACGGCGTTCGGCGTTGAATAATTCACCAGGTTCACTCCTTGCGCAAGCTCCTCGCGACTGAACTCCGCGACGTGAAGCCCATCGATGGTCAAGGCGTAGCGCGCGGCTTTGAGCCCGGCGACCTTCAGCATGTAGCGGTTCAGCTCGTCGTTGACCGGCGCCAGCGAAAGGGCCGCCGCGGCCCGGGCGTCGACCGGCATCGGCAGCGCGTGGTCGAGACGGTCAAAGCTGACTGTTCCGTTTCTGACCTTCACGTTGGAGAGCGTACAGTTCTTTTGGCACATGACCTTGCTGCGGAAGAACCAGCGCGAAACATCCACCCCGCCGCCGGAGACGAGCGCCGGCGCATGAAGCTGTTTCAGAATGGCCCATGCCATCAGCGTGTGGCCGGCCGGCCCGGGATGCACAGCGTCGCCGCCACCGATCATCGCGTCAGGTTTCGCGGCGCGCGCGGCCAGCATAAGTTTCATGTAGGGAGCGAACTGATCCACATACACCGCACCCTTCGCGGCAGCCACATCGCGCAAGGCGTCGGAAAATTTGCGCAGCGACTGGTTCTTCACACTCTTGTCATGCTCGGCCGGGGGCTTGTCCTCAATCGGCTGCGGAGTCAGCAGGGCGACCCGGGCGCCTTCCGCCTTCAGGATGTTCACGATCTCGGTCTGGCTGCGAACATACGCGCGGCAGATATCCTCGCGAAACGCCTGATACGCATGGTCGTTCATGCCGAATTTGACCGTCACGGCCGTCGGCTTGTGCGGCAGCACGTCACGCTGCAGGCCGGCCCGCACGGCTTTCTCAACCATCTCGTCCAGCACGGCGCCCGTCGCAGAGAACAGCGCTTTCTCGTCCGTCTTGAACCGCTTACGCAGCCATGCGGTGTCGCCGCCCCAGCCCACATTGCGGAACCGGAAGCGATTGTCCGGGAAGCGCGTCAGCGTATAGGCCTCGAGGTAGGTTGTGTAAAGCTTTTGCTGGGTAATACTGTCGCCCAGGAAAACAACCGAATCGTTGTCTTTGAAAAAGAACTCTTTTTCAGGCTCACAACGGGCCAGCAGCCCGGCCAGCACCACACACCCTATCCCCAACACACGCTTGTTCATCACGCCTCCTTGTCTATCCATGTCCTCATGCCCCTTACGCCCAAGAATGAACGGGAGGATGTTAACGGCAGAAAACCCGTTTGTCGAGCACGCCGTGTGCCAGGCTGGGCATACCGAACTCTTTGCTATTGTTCTTTCAAACGGTTCAGGTAACATTTCTTTCTCTTCAAAAAAAACACCGCCGAAGCCGGGAGAAATCCGGCATGACAGGGAGAACTATGACACGCGCCTATGTTCACGGGTATGACCCACGGGGAACCAACATGCACGCAAAAATGAGTTGCCGATATGTTTTCGCGCTTTCCCTGTCGCTTTGGGCCTGCGCCGCGCCGTGCGCGCGGTCAGCAGAAGCCGTTGCGACGGGCAACAAGCCGGTCCTCACACTCGATCGGTGGCTGCCGCGCGGGATGGCCGAAAGGCCGATCGAAGCCGCCGACCGCCCTGAACTGCGCCTGCGCCCGGGGCTGGAAATCGTGTGCCGTTTCCGGCTCGACGAACTCCGGAACGGCGTTCAGAACCTGGCTTTGAAAGACGGCGAGTATCTGCTGCGTGTGAACGAACAGGGCGACGGCGGACACCTGGCCTTCTTCGTCCAGATCGAGGGCAAATGGGAGAGTCGGCTGCGTGGGCCGGCGGTCACAACGAACACGTGGTATGACGTACGCGCGACGTGGACGGGGCAGGCGATGAGTCTGACCGTCAACGGCGAGACCTTCAACCAGCCGCGCCTCGGCCGCATCACGCCGGGACCGAAACCGCTGACGGTCGGGCCGGTCGCCGGAGAGTTGTCTCGCTTCGAGCTGTTCAACCCGGTCTTGGCGCGGACCACACTGTTGGCAGCCCTGCCAGCCGACGCGCCGGCCCCGGCCAAGACCCGTCCCGGTTTCTTCCGCTCTGTGTGGCGCGCGCTCATGAACCCTTCCCCGCGTGCCGAACGTTCCGACACGCCGGTCGTGCTGGGTGGCCCCGCCGCTTGGACCGGCTGGCAGCCCCTCAACGGTGCCGCCTGCCGACCGGAGAAGGACGCGCTCATCGCCGATTTTCCCGACACGACGGCCATGCTGGCAAGCCCGGTGTTGTCGGTTGATCTCGCCCCGTATCCGTTCCTCTGTCTCGATGTGGACGCAGGCGGTCGCGGCGTGACGGGCACCCTCGATTTCGTGACCGACTCCGGCGCCGGATCGCTCAGCTTCGTGCCGCAAGCGGGCGGCCGTCCCACGATCCTTTCCGGCACGATGTCCGATGCCTGGACGGGGAAGCTACGCCGTCTGGCGGTGAGCTTCTCCGGCGCGACCGGACCGGTGACGGTTCGCGGCCTGGCCTTGGCGGACCGGCCTGTCGGCACGCCCGTCTTCTACATCCGCTCGCTCGCCGCGGGCCGCGCCAAGCTGCGGCCCGGGCGCGAGGAGAGCGTGGTGGCCGGCATCCAGAACGTCGGCGGCGAGACCGAAGACATCGTCGCGCACCTGGAGGTGCCCAAGGAAATCACCCTTATCGGCGGTGCCAAGCGGCGTATCGAATGGCTGGGCATGGATGATTTCGACCTGGCGACCTGGCGCATCCGGGCCGCGCGGCCCGGCACCTACACCGTGCGCGTGACGGTCTCCGCCAAAGGCGCTGCAACCAGCGTGCAAGATCTGGCGCTGACGGTTGAACCGTGCCCCGGTCTGCCCCAGACCGGCTACGTGCCGGCACCGCAGCCGGCCAAGACCGACTACATCAGCCTCATGCACTACTGCGCGCTCTGGAAGGAGGGCACGCACTGGGGGTGGAAACGGATCGAGCCGTGGCCGGAGAAGCGTCCGGCCATCGGCTGGTACGACGAAGGCACGCCTGAAGTGGCCGACTGGCACATCAAAATGGCGCTGGAACACGGCATCAACGGCTTCATCTACTGCTGGTACCGCGCCGATTTCGAGCCGACCATCAACCAGAGCCTCGGACACGCGATTCACGAGGGCCTCTACAACGCCAAGTACCGCGACGCCTTCACGTTCACCATCATGTGGGAGAACGGCTGCGCGAAGGGCGTGAAGAACGAAGCCGACCTGCTCGACAACGTGCTGCCGTTCTGGATCAAGAACTACTTCACCCATCCTTCGTACCTCAAGATCGAGAACAAGCCGGTCCTCTTCGTGTGGCAGCCGCGCGTCCTGCTCGCCGAACTGGGCGGCGCTGAAAAAACGAAAGTGGCGCTCGACAAGATGCGCGAACAGTGCCGTCAGGCCGGCTTCAGCGGCCTGCGCGTGATCGCCTGCATGGACGCGGCCAACGCCAAGCTCGGCGCGGACATCGCCGCCAGCGGCTGGGATGCGGTCACGGGCTACGGCCTGTCGCCCGCCGGCGTCCAGACGGTCGGCGAAGATCTGGCGGGGCTCTCCTACCGCGACCACGCGGACGTGCTCAGCCGCTACCGGCAGACGTGGATCGACCGCGACGCCAGCACCGGTGACGTGCCGGACATCCCGAACGTGGTGATGGGCCGCGACGACCGGCCGTGGGGCCGCGTCAAACGCGGCTTCAACAACTATATCAAAGACCCCAAGGCCGAAAATTTCGAGGTGGCCTGCCGCGAAGCCAAGGCGCTGGTCGACGCCAAGCCGGCGGGGCGCTGGGACAGCAAGATCGTCGTGTTCGACAACTGGACCGAGTTCGGCGAGGGACACTACATCGAGCCGACCACCGGCACAGGCTTCACCTTTGTCAATGCCATCAAACGTGTTTTCTGTAGCACGTGGGCACCGGAGGCCGAAACCGACATCATCCCCGAAGATGTGGGGCTGCCGCCGCCGCAGAAGCGCTACGAAGCGGTCCGCGCCGGCTTCGGTGACCGCATGCCGTGGCAGTCGATCCGCATCACCGGCGACCTGCTGGCCGACTGGACCTTTGAGGCCACAACGCAA
>MWEJ01000096.1 GCA_002071025.1 Verrucomicrobia bacterium ADurb.Bin070
GGACTGGTCTCGGGCGCGACCCGCGCGACCGTCATCGGCGGGCGCGGCACTGCCAAGCTGGGCGGCGGCACGCTGGCCGTCTCCGTTCCGCAAAAACTCGATTTC
Source organism: Verrucomicrobia bacterium ADurb.Bin070 (assembly GCA_002071025.1). Taxonomy (GTDB): domain Bacteria; phylum Verrucomicrobiota; class Kiritimatiellia; order RFP12; family UBA1067; genus DUPH01. The sequence continues at coordinate 106 of MWEJ01000096.1, forward strand.
GTCTGGATGCGTCTGGAGCCGTGAGCGCGCGAGAGCTTGTGGGTGCTGCTGCGGCGGCTGGCCGTGCGAATCTCAGAGAGTGCCAGCCGCGCCCTTGCCAAGCGAATGGCGTGTGCCAGTTGTTCAGGATTCTCATCCTCGGCCAGATCAATCAGCATAGCCATAGGCTTGCGGTTGTTCGTGATCAACGCCGTGCCGTAGGCCGCTAATGTCTCTCTGACCAGCTTGGGCGCTTTGAGATCTTTTATGGCTAAATAATTCATGATCTGATGATAATCTGATAATCATGGGATTGTCGAGGCCATTGTCGCGTCTCGGCGTTCGAGGGGGGCATCCCCGATTCACTTGTTTGGATCAGGCGATGTCCTCTCCCGGGCACGTGAATCGGGGGATGCTTCCGACCGCCGACGGCGCGGGGAAGCGGGTTGAGTAATCGGCGGGTGGCCGGGGGTGCCAAGATTCCGCGTTTCCAGCGAAAAACATGCGCAAGACTGGGGACGCGGACGGCCCCGTCCGCGGGAAAGGCGGTCAGGACGGCGCGCCGGGCCACCCCTCGAGACGCCAACCGCGCGTCTGCCTGGCATAAGGTTTCACATCGCGGACGGGGCCGTCCGCGCCCCCGACGCTTCGCTCAAAACATGCGCTCAACTCGCCCCCTCCCGGCCATCAACCGATTACACGGGTTGATCTGGGCGGAAACGCCGGAGACCCTGTCAGACGTGCGTGTCTCGCCGCCGGAAGCGGATGTCGGGCTTGCGCTGCACAGTGCGCCGCAGGGCGGAGGCCAACACTTTTATCATTCGGCGTGCGAGGTGCCGGACGGCGCGGCGGAGGTTGTCCTGCCCTGGCGCGAGTTCATGTGTGCCGATGGGCAGCTTTTTGACGCGCAGGCGACCGCATGGGTCAATTTGCAGGTCTGCCTTCCTTCCGGGCGGCTGACGCGCGGCATGGCCGTCGAGATTGAAGCGGTCGATACCGTCGCCTTGAAACGCTTATTCTGAATAAATCAGTATACTGATAGAAAATTCAGTAAATTACTGTATCTAATCATATTGACTTTAATGACACATAAAGCGCACAGTATTTCTGTTGCCCGAAGCTGTTGTCGCAAGACTCCGGCACTGAGTGATGTTCCGGAAGTGAACGGCCGGGCACATGGAGGGCCTGTTCATGCAAGCAAATGTTCGGTGCCGCTTGGTCGAGATCGTACTAGGAGCTGCGTGTTTGGGCATTGTTTTATCGTCAGTAGGTGCTGTCGCTGAGCGGGAGGTTTGGAGCGGCACGGTTGCAGAACGTGGGGCACGGGCTTCAGCGGTCCCCACCCCGGGGATTTGGCGTTCAACTCCGGTGTTGCCGCCGGCTGGACCCGTCGTGCCGGTAGAAGAGAGCGCCACACACATTGCGGTGAAATTCCGGGCAGGCACACGGGCAGCCGAGCTGCTGCGCGCTTCCGATCAACACTTCCGCTCCAGCTTGGCGACACACGCTCAGGAAAGCGAGGTTGGGCCGTTGTTGACCCGGCATGGCGCGATTGCGATACGGCCTGTGTTCTTACGGGCACGACAGGGCGAGAATCTTCCTGGAGGTCGTGTGCCTCTCGCAGCGCATCCCGCAGCAGAAACACAGCGAGATGCACTCTTCCGCTGGTGCAAGATCACCCTTTCCGATCCTTCTGAAGCGACGCAAGCTCTTGCCGATCTGAGCGCCGATCCTTCGGTCGAGTCCGCCGAACTGGTGCGAGAGTGGAGATTGGCCGACGTCTTTGATCCGCCGATAACGGGGCTGCCAGATGGGACAACCGATCCTGCCATAGGCCAGCAATGGCATCTCGATTCCTGCCGGATACAGCAAGCGTGGAATCACCTCAAGTCGAGCGGTTTGTACCCTGGAGGGCGTCGCGACGTTGTGGTGGCGGTGATCGATTCAGGGGTGGACTATTCGCACGAAGAATTGGCAGGAAACATGTGGCATAATGCCGACGAGATCGCCGGCAACAACATTGATGACGACCAAAACGGGTTCGTCGATGACGTCCACGGAAGTTGCGTGGTGTCGGACGGACGAAGCCACTCGGGTGATCCCATTGACTTGCACGGACACGGCACACATGTCGCGGGTATTATTGCAGCACAGGCCTTCAACTTGTTGGGCGGTGCGGGTGTAGCTTTCAACGTTCAGATTATGGGTGTCCGGGCGGCGCAGTACAGCGGCACGCTCACAACCACTGACATTGCTGAAGGCGTACTCTATGCGGTCGACAATGGCGCGGAGGTCCTCAACATGAGCTTCGGCGGCTACGCGCGTTCGCAGATGGTCGAAGACGCGCTGGCTGTCGCGCTCAACGTGGCGGTACTGGTGGCGGCGGCGGGCAATGATGGTCTCAGCGCATGGGAATATCCGTGCTACCCTGCGGCGCTTCCGTATGTGCACGGGGTAATGGCGACGACGCCCGACGGGAAAATCGCCTGGTTTTCCAACACCGGCTACGATCTGGGGGCACCGGGCGAGAGCATCTACAGCACACTTCCGGGCAACCAGTATGCGGCATGGAGTGGCACCTCGATGGCAGCGCCGGTCGTTTCGGGTATCGCGGCGCTGATGCGGTCGTACTACTGGCAGCGTGACATCTACTCGTCGCGCTTTCTCATGGGCGGCCTCTGGGCTGCGGGTATGGACGAGAGCGGGCGTGGCACCGTCGTGAACGCTTACCGGGCGCTAACGGAACTTCCGCAACCGGGCGTCAGGCTGCTTGAGAACTGGCTGTTCGATGACACCGGCATCGATTCCGATAATGATGGCGACGGTCGCGCCGACTCCGGCGAAACGCTGAACGTGGCGATCGAAGTGATCAACCGTTCAGGGCTGGCGAGCAACGTTGTGGCGACGCTGCGTGCGCGGGCGGATGGCGCGGCGTTTGACGACCCTTACGTCACCATATTAACAAACACGGTGAGCTTCGGCAGCATTGGGCCATTCAATCTTGCGGACAACGGGTTCATCTACGACGTTGGCGGGGTGATCTGCGGTGTTCAGCGACCGTTCGTGTTTCACATTTCTGAAAACTGTCCCAACGACCACGTCATCGCATTCGAGTTGACCTTTACGTTTCGAGACGGGTGGGATTCTGAAAATACGTCCGAGTACACGCGGGTTGACCGCTTCACGATTATCGTTCAGCGGGGCAGGAATCTGCCCAATGTGATCGCGGCCGGCACGACGCTCACGTTGGACGCGAGCGATTACTGGATCGTGGGCGGGCCTGTTTTGGTTGAAAGCAATGCCGTTTTGAGAATCACGGAAGGAAGCCAGGTTCAGTGGGGTGCGATCAGTTCAGACCCTTATAACCCTGGCCCGCAGACGGGCAGCCTGCTGGTTCGCGGGACGCTGCACGTGCAGGGCAGCGCGACGAATCCCGTCGCCCTATTCCCGTCGTATCTGGTAAACGGCCAGACGACCTTGATCACCGCCGAGAGTGGAAGTTCGTGCGATTTCAGCTACGTCACGGTCAAGAACCCGCAGCTCACAGGCATCCGCACGCTGGACCACGGCCGGTTAGACTGGGATGCACTCTCGTCCACCATCGATATCGCTTATGCTTCCCATACCGCGTTCGGAAAGTTCCGCGGCGGCGGCACCCTGTCGGTGGGGCGCTGCGAGACCTGCCTCTTCGACGCGGGGTGGCTGGTGCCCTCCGGGCTGATCCGCAACAACTGCGTGTTCCTTCAGGATAACGAGAACAACAAACCGCTGTCGGTCGCGGCCCCGCTGTCGTTTAAAAATCCGCTCACGAACGACAAGCAGGATCAGCCTTTCTGGGGTACCCCCATGTTTACAAATGGCGTGACCTACGTCTTATTGCCGATGGAAAACACGTCCCTGCGGCTGGCGGAAACCATTGCAAATTTCTATGGCGGGCATGTCGCCTCGATCCGAAGTCTTGAGGAGTCCAACCTGTTGAAGACCTATGTGTCTGGCGCAGCCAACTTCAGAGCCTACGGCAGCGGCAATCATGATTATGTGTACATTGGACTATCAGACAAACAAATACCCGGTGACTATGACTGGCTTGACGGCACCCCTCTGGACTTTACTGACTGGGCTGCCGGTTATCCTGCCGTCTTGAACCCCAAAACAGAGCATGTTGTTCAGTTTTACGACGTCTACGATAATGGAGCAATAAAGATATGGGGTTGGCGAAATGTGGACCAAACTCCCTCATCCCGTTACGGGAATGGGACTGTGGCCTCTTGGAAGTCGTTTTTACTGCGCCTGCCTGGCGAATGGTCTCTCGACCAACTACTTGTGGCGCAGACGAATGGTCAACTGCTTGCCCATGTCCGCCAGAACTTCGAGCCATATTGGACTTTCAATGCATTTCTTAACAAATACTGGGATCCTGCGGTGTCCCGATGGATGCGAATAACGGGAACGGCCAGTACCAGCACAGGGTATTGTACGGTCAACAGCAACTATTGGGGCACTGCCAATACAGCTCTGATTGACCATATGATCGTTGACTACTACGACAATTTCACGAGCGCCCGAGTGGACTATGGCACAGTTTTTTCCAGCGGCTATACGTCAACCTATCCTTTTGCCGAATCAGTGTGGATCGGAGGGGTTCGCGCCGACACAGTACCGGTCGTCAGCGCTGGCCGGACTGATTTCACAGTGACTTTCAACCGTGACATGGACACTTCGGTCCAGCCGTTTGTCACATTTGGTCCCACGCCTCCGCACACGGATTTCTCGGTCTTGCCACGAAACGAAGACTTTCAGGTCATTTCTAACGGATGGCTAAACACACGCACATGGCAGGGCGCTGTTTGGATCACCCCTGTAACGGGTGAGGGGTACCACCAGATGCGAATCTCAGGTGCGGTGGCGGCGGACGATCCATGGCTGACCAGCGGTTATGATGTGGGACGTTTTCGTTTTCAGGTCCGCACAATGGGTGTGACGGCGATGACACTGCAAGCACAGGGCCTGGAGGGAGCCATCCGCTTGTCGTGGCAACAAGATGACTTTACCTTGCTCGCGGGTTACAACTTGTATCGCGCCAGCACGCCGACCGGCACTTACGAGCGTCTCAACAGTACGATCATTCCGGTCGGACAGGAGACCTATCTTGACACCGATGTCGTACCAGCAGTCCCCCGCTATTACAAGTTTACGGTCGTCGCCTCGGACCTGACCGAATCAGATTTCTCGAATACGGCCGCCGCGGCCGCGCTCGATACGGTAGCGCCTTTGATCGCTCACACGCCCGTGCAAACTGCTTCACCGGAACAGGGGTTACGTCTTACAGCGACCGCTACCGACAACGTTCGCGTGACCGGCGTCTCTGTCTGGTTCCGGGCTATCGGCCTCTCGACATGGACGACGCTTGCCTGTGTGAACACAAGCAGTAACAATTGGACGGTTACTCTGCCCGGCGAATCGGTTCAGCCGCCTGGCTTGGAATACTACCTCGTTGCGAGCGATGGCATCAGTTTGGCATACAACGGGACTCCCGCTCTGCCTCACAGCGTGCTCGTAAGCAATGATCCTGCGATCGGATCCGTCAGTCCGAATCACGGACCGGCGGCCGGCGGGACGCAGGTCACGCTGGCGGGCCGTATGTTCGTCCCGGGACTCAGCGTTCTGTTCGGCGGGCAACTCGCCAGCAATGTTGTCCTTTTCAACGACAGCCAACTGACGTGTATGACGCCGGCCCACTATCCAGCTCTGGTCGACGTCACCGTTGTCAATACGAACGGAACGCAGACGACGCTGCTCAACGCCTTTCGCTTCGAGGACACCGGTGTGGTCGTCTCATTGCCGAATATCACAGAGGACCGTGGCACATTCGTGGATGTCACACTTTCAGCGTCAAATGTGTCGGGTCTGCGGAGCGTCGATGTGACCGTCAATTTTGAGTCTTCGGTGGTCGTCGTTCAGAGTGTGCAGCTAGGCACGCTTACGGCCGGCTGGAGCCTCGCGGCTAATCTGAACACTCCCGGCAAAGCCATCCTTTCGATCGCAAGTGCGACGGCCATAACGGGCAGTGGCTCACTGGCCGTTTTCAGGCTCAACGTGGTCGGCCAGCCCAACACATCGACACCGCTGGCCATCTCGTCCGTCAGCCTCAACGACGGGGCACTTTCAGCGTCTCCGAGCGACGGTCTTTTTACCGTGAGAGGGTTCTTTTCCATATCGGGCAAAGTGAACTACTTTAGCGGGGGGCAAGTTGTCCCAGGCACAGTGCTGGACCTCGTCGGCGCGGCACATTACGGAGCTTATACACACAGCAACGGCGTATTCACGGTGACCAATGTGCCCACCGGCAGCTATACGTTGACACCGTCGCAGACGAACTACGTTAGGGAAATCACCGCCTATGATGCGTCATTGGTTTTGCAGGCCTCCGCTGGACTTATCACGCTCTCTTCAAGTGAGCAGTCTGCGGCCGACGTGAACCGCAGCGGATTTGTGTCGGCAATGGACGCGTCCTACATCTTGGAAAAAGCAGTAGGCCTGATCGAGGGGCCGTTCCCTGGTGCGGGAAAGATGTGGGACTTCTTGCCGTCCCAACGCACCTACAGCCTGCTTAACACAAACGAGGTCGATCAGAATTTTACGGCTGTGCTGCTGGGCGATGTCTCTGGCAATTGGACTCCGGACGATGGCCAGCTTCTGCTGGCAACGTCGTCACCGAATGTAACGGAGTCTTCCTTGGCGAATGCAATCATTGCCACGGATTGTGGCCCCGTCGGAGGCCAAGATCTGCTTGCCCGCGTTCTTCTTGCGGCTTCGCAGGCTGAGGTCTACGGTGTGGACATGTGCCTGACGTACGACCCGCATAGTTTGGCCGTGGCCTCGGTGCGTGCCGGGAATGCTGCCGGCGGATTCGCGTTGGCATCCAACACCAATGAGGCCGGTATAATCAAAGTCTCTTTAGCGGGTGCGTCTCCACTGGCTGGCTCTGGCCCCTTGATCGAGGTTCTGTTCAATGGTTTGGGACAGGCTGTTCTGTCGGTTCAGGAAGCGCATGTGAACGAGGCTCTCGTATCCGTGAGCATTGCAAGCGACCTGAAAGCTTTCGACGCGGACGGAGACGGATTGATTGACGCAGATGAAACGGCGTTGTTTTTCACAAATCCCAATCTTGCCGACACCGACGGCGATCGCATGCAAGACGGCGATGAGATTCGAGCGGGCACACAGCCTTTTGACCGCGAGTCTGTCTTCACGATCACACGCTGCATCGTGGTGTCGGAGAATGGTTGCCCGTTGATTTCGTGGTCGTCCGTACCCGGTATACGCTATCAACTTGAAGCGAAAGACAGCCTTATCTCGCCGACTTGGCTCCCGGTGGGGCCTGTTGTCGAAGCGATCAATGAAACCTTATCCGTTCAGGATCTGACTGCGTTGCCGTCAACTCCCCGCTTTTACCGCGTGCGGCTTGCTGACTAAATCCACAGCAGAGGCCCATGTTCAGCGGGGCCGCGCGTTAAACGTAGAAAGAGACGTTTGGGGGCGTGTACTGTGGGCCGGTCAAAAGAGACAAAACTTGGGTCAGATTAGCTATGGCCCCGGGCGCGACAAGCGCCTATACTGTCAGTTACACCTTAGAGAAGACACGGGAGGGGAGGCCCGCCCGCTCACGGGTGAAGGGGAGTCTCTTTTATGGCTAGCACGGCCCTGCGCACAAAAAACACAAATTCGGCGCTGCTGTACATCGTGATCGTTTCGGCCTTGGGCGGGTTTCTGTTCGGCTTTGATTCTGGCGTGATCTCCGGCTGCGAGCGGGCGATCCAGAACGAGTTCCAGCTCTCGGGGTTCTGGCACGGCTTCACGGTCTCCGGCGCACTGATCGGGACGATCATCGGCGCGTTCAGCGTGGGGTGGCCGTCCGACCGCTTCGGCCGGCGGCCGACGCTGATGATGATGGCCGTCCTCTTTCTGATCTCGGCGGCGGGCTGCGCGTTCGCCGGCACGCAGCCGGTGCTGGCGTGGATGCGCTTCATCGGCGGGCTGGCTATCGGCGGCTCCTCGGTGGTCGTGCCGCTCTACATCGTGGAAGTCTCGCCGGGACCGGTGCGCGGACGTCTGGTGGCCATGAACCAGCTCAACATCGTCTTCGGCATCCTGATCTCGTATGTCTCGAACTACTTTGTCGCCAAAGCCATGCTGGCGCAGGGCTGGCTGGGCGCGGCGTGCGAAAGTCTGGCGAAACTTTTCACCTCGGCGCCCATGGCGACCGAAGAAGTGATGTGGCGCGTGATGCTGGGCGTAGAGTGCATCCCGGCCATCGCTTTCCTGCTGCTGCTCTTCACCATTCCGGAATCGCCGCGCTGGCTGGTGCGCAAGGGCCGCAAACGCGAAGCGGGCGCCGTGCTCGACCTGGTGGGCGACCCCGATACAGAGAGGACGCTCGCGGAGATCGATGAGACGCTGGCCGAGGCGGAGCGTGTCGGGTACGTGCCGCTCTTCCAGCGGCGCTACGCCAAGCCGATCATACTGGCCTTCTTCATCGCCTTCTTCAACCAGGTCTCCGGCATCAACGCCATCAACTACTACGCGCCGCGCATTTTCGAAAACTTTGTCGGCGCCCAGTCCGCGCTGGCCGCGACCATCGGCGTCGGCACGGTCAACCTGATCTTCACGCTGCTGGCCTTCCTGATCATCGACAAGTTCGGGCGGCGCGTCATGATCATCGGCGGCTCGATCGCCATGACGGTGATGCACTTCCTGGTGGCGTGGCAGCTCTCGCTGGGCTCGGAGGGCAACGCCGTGCTCGCCATCGGTGGAATTCTAGGCTTCATCGCCTTCTTCGCCATCTCGTCCGGCGCAGTGATCTGGGTCTTCATCTCGGAGATCTTCCCGAACGCCGTGCGGGCCAAGGGCCAGGCGTTCGGCTGCTTCATCCACTGGTTCATGTGCACGCTCATCTCGTGGGCCTTCCCGGCCGTGGCCGAGCGCGCAGGCACCTACGCCTTCGGCTTTTTCGGCCTGATGATGGTTTGCCAGATCATTTTCGCCATCCGCTGGATGCCGGAGACTAAGGGCGGCACAATCGAGGACATCGAACACCGGCTGGGTATTGCACGAAGTTAGGAGTTTCTACTTGAGGGTTGAACGTCGAACGTTGAACGTTGAGCGTTGAGCGTTGAACGTTTCTGCAGGAGGTTGGCCATGACGCCGCGCATACAGGCTTTGCTGAAACACATCCTTGAAAAGCAACACGCGACACTGCGCCGCGATGCCGCGTGGACGCTGGCCGAGCGCTTCAACCACGAGGGTGTCGCACCGGAGCGCCGCGCGGCCGAGGGGCTGCGCGCCATGCTGGCGGCCGAACAGCCGGCCTTCCTGCCCGGCGAGCGCATCGCCTTTCTCCGCACCGTCAAGCAGATCCCCGACCTCTACACGCCAGCCGAGATGGAGGCGTTGCGCGGCAACGCCGTTTATCACGAAAAGGGCTGCGTCTTCAACATCTCGCCGGATTACGCGACCACGATCCGCGAGGGCCTGGATGCGCGGCGCGCGGAGATCGCGGCGCGCCTGAGGCGTGCCGAAGAGGAGCGCGACGACGCGGCTGTGGAATTTCTGACTGCGGCCCTTTCAGGTGTCGATGCTGTGCTCGATCTGGCGGAACGCTATCGTGCTGCCGCGCACGCGCAGGGGCTTGTCGAGATCGCGAACCTCCTGGGGCGTGTGCCGCGGCAGGGCGCGACCACCTTCCATGAGGCTCTGCAGTTCTTGCGCATCCTGCACTACACGCTCTGGTGCGAAGGCGAGTATCACAACGGGCTGGGGCGGTTCGACCAGTACTTGTGGCCATACTATCAGGCTGACCTCGCGGCCGGACGCCTGACCGCCGACGCGGCGCTGGAGCTGATCGAGGAGTTCTTCCTGAGCTGCAACCGCGACAGCGATCTCTACATCGGCGTGCAGCAGGGCGACAACGGCCAGAGCCTGATGCTGGGCGGCGTGGACCGCAACGGCAAGGATGCCTTCAACGACCTCTCGCGCCTCTGCCTGAAAGCCTCGTGCGAGTTGGCGGTGATCGATCCCAAGATCAACTTGCGCGTGACCTCCAACACCCCGCTGGAGGTGCTGGAGGCCGGCACCGAGCTGACCCGCCAGGGGCTGGGCTTCCCGCAATACGCCAACGACGATGTGGTGATCCCGGCGCTGGTGCGGCACGGATACGCGCTCGAAGACGCGCGCGACTACACGGTCGCGGCCTGCTGGGAGTTCATTATCCCGGGCTGCGGCATGGACATTCCAAACATCGGCGCCGTCTCTTTCCCGACCGTGGTGGACCGCGC
>MWEJ01000097.1 GCA_002071025.1 Verrucomicrobia bacterium ADurb.Bin070
CGGCTGCCCGCATACGCTGCGCGACGAACGGCTTGCACCCGACCCCCGCACGCCGCACGCCGTCCGGGTGCACCGTGCCGAGTACTACGCGCTCGTCACCTGGCTCGACGCCCAGATCGGGCGCGTGCTGGACGCAGTCGACGCCGCCGGGCACACGAACGACACCGTCATTTTTTTCACCAGCGACAACGGTCTTGCCGTCGGCCAGCACGGTTTCATGGGCAAGCAGAACATGTTCGAGCACAGCATGAAGGTGCCGCTCATCGCCGCGGGGCCCGGTTTCGCCGCCGGCCGGTGCATCGCCGCGCCGGTCTACCTGCAGGATATCATGCCCACGTCGCTTGAGCTGGCCGGCGCGCCGCGGCCCGCGCATGTGCGCTTCCGCAGCCTGCTGCCGCTCGCGCGCGACAGCCGCGCCCCGCATTACGACGCGATCTACGGCGGCTACATGACCTTGCAGCGCATGGTCCGGGTAGGGGATATGAAGCTCATCTGGTATCCGCAGCCCAACGTGTTCATGCTTTTCGATCTGGCGCAGGATCCGCATGAATGTCACGACCTGTCCGGCGACCCCGCCCACCGCGCCACGCGCGCCGCCCTCACGCGCCGCCTCGCCGCGCTCCAGCGCGAGCTGAACGACCCGCTGCCGCCGGTCCCGGTCGACACCGGCGGGGAGGGCGCCGCCCATGACGCGTAGACGCTTTCTCGAAAGGATTGGGCATGAACCAGAATAACCGGGCAGACGAGAGTGAGCGTGTCTTGTTCGCGGTTCTGGGCATGTCGCCCGCAGTCCTCACCGAGACCGTCTGGGCGCTCGCCCGCGAGACGCCGCCCGTTATTCCGCACCGCGTCGTGGTCTTGACCACGACGCAGGGACGCGTCGCGCTGGAGCGCGAACTATTCAGCGGCGGTGAATCATGCGGGTGGAACCGCCTGTGCGCCGCGCTGGTCCGAGCCGGCATCCCGACCGAAGGCCGGTTGGCTTTTGGCTTGGCCGCCGATCATGTCCGGCTCTTTCCCCATCCCTCTGGACGGAATGATTTGGCGGACATCGCCACCACGGCTGACAACGAGGCGGCTGCTGATTTCATCCTGCGCGAGCTGCGCGCGTTTACGGAAAACCCGCAAACCGTCGTCCTCGCCTCCATCGCGGGTGGGCGCAAGACCATGAGTGCCCTGATGATGTCTTGCATGAGCTTGCTCGGACGCATGCAGGACCGTTTGCTCCATGTTCTGGTTAATCCGCCTTTCGACGGACCGTTGAATCCGCCGTTTCTCTTTCCCGAAAAAGGCAGGAGTCACACGGATCGTGAAGGCCGGGCGTGGCGTGCAACGGCCGCCCGCGTGTCGCTGGTCGACGTGCCGTTCGTGCGCATGCGCGGCTGGTACGAGGGCGCTTTTAAAAACCTGCCGCCCGGCTACGCGGCGTTGGTCAGGGGCGTGCAGAGTGAATCGCCGCTGCCGCTCAACGCCCCGGTCATCACGCTCGACCGCGCCGCAGGCGAGGTCCGTGTGGACGGGGCGGAACCCTTGCGTCTCAGCCCTTCGGAGTTCGGCGTCTTCTTGCTTCTCTTTGCCGGCACGTCTGACCAGCAGGCGCTGGCCGACGCAATGGTCGCGCTTGCGGCCAAGCCAGTGTGTCGCGATACGCCGGATTGGGTAGAGAGGCTTCAGTCCGGCGGCCGATTCAGTTATGCAAGAGGGTCGGGCACACTGGATGTCGAGGGGGTGCGCAAATGCCTCTCCTCCGCCCGCGCGAAAATCAGGCACCATACACGCTTGGCGCCCTTCGCCGATGCGCTTGTGCCGTTTCGCGGAAAGAGCCTCGGCTATCCGCACAAGCGGATCATCGTCACCGGGCCGGATGTTTTTGCCATACAATAATCCTTTAGTTTGACATCGTCCCTCTTCCCGGATACCATGCAACCATAATGGAATCGGCGGGGAGGCGCGTCTTCTGAATGAGCGCGGACGTCTGCGGACGTCCGCATTGTCTTTCATCGTCGCTGCCTGTGCTATGGTGTGGGTGTTGAAAGCACACAGCCGGTTCATGTGCGACGAACCGTAGGCCAAGAAGGAGACCGTACGATGACAGACCATGATCAGGAGTTCTGGCGGAAAAAATTGATGGCGTTTCTGCACGACGCGCCGGACAAGTGTTTTGATATCGCCAATCACGAGGGTTCTGCCGCCAGATGCCAGTCCGCCGCAGGGTTCACGGATAACGAAATTCGCAAAGAGCGCGAGAAGGAAATCAAGCCCGCCGACTGGTTCTCGGCCTCGGCCGAACGGTTTGTGTTCCCCAAACAAAAATGCGCCCACAATTTTAAGGACGTGCCGCTTTTCATCCATCCGCTCTCGTCCAAGAACTATGTTTTCCCCGACGGGTTCGCTTCCAAGTCAGGCTCTCATTCGGAAGCCATCCAGACCGCGATCGGCGGCATCCGGACCGATGACTGGCATGAGCGCTTCTTCCTTTATTGGCGGCGCTGGCAGGAGAACGCCACGGCCCTGGCCAACAATCAGGCGCTGGCCTTCCTTCCTGCCGACACGCGCATTCCCGACCACACGATCTGGAACCACATGGCCGTGACCGCAGCTCTGGCCCCGTGCATCATTAAGGGCGAGGTCCGTCCGGAACTGCTGCTCTTTCAGTTCGGCCCGGTGCAGGAGTTCATCGCCCAGGCCCGCTCCACCCGCGACCTCTGGTCCGGCTCGTACCTGATCTCCTGGCTGGTGGCCCACGCCCTCAAAGCCGTGACCGACGAGATTGGCCCCGATACCGTGATCTTCCCCAGCCTGCGCGGCAACGGCATCTTCGACGCGCTGCACAAGGATCTCTTCTACGCCACGCCCTGGAAACAGGGGGATCAGGGCGGCACGCAGACCACCTGGGAACGGCTGATTGCCGACAAAGGCGGCAATGCCAAGGTGGCCGACTGGCTGCTGACCCCGACCCTGCCCAACCGTTTTCTCGCCATCGTTCCGCCGGGAGCGGGCGAGCGACTTGCCCGCGCGGCGCAACAGGCCATTCACTCTGAACTCAAAGAGATCGGTGAGGCTGTCTGGACGTGGCTTGTCCGTAACGGCGCGCATGACGAATGGAAAAAACGCTGGGACACGCAGCTTGAGGCTTTCCCGCAGACCGCCTGGGCCGTGCAGCCGTGGCTGGACCGCGAGGCGTGCCTGGCGGAAGCTGAGAAACTGCCGCAAGATCCCGATGACACAACCGGCGTGGCCGGCCGCATCAAGGCCATGCTCGAACTCGGCGAAAACACGCTGCCCAAGGAGGACCGGGACGAGCGTTACTACAGTGACAAGACGACGAAAACCCGTCTCAACAACTCCGGCATCCTCTGGTCTGCCCACTACGCCTTGCTCGACGCCAAGCTCGCCTCGCGCCGCAATACCCGCGACTTCGCGCAGTGGGATCCGGTCAGCAAGGATGCCGCCGTCAAAGACTCGCTCTCCGGCAAGGAAGAGTGCATCGGCGATGAGATGTTCTGGAAAAAGCTGACGGAAGAACACGAAAAAATCTTCACGGCCGCCTCGCACCGCTACGGAGCGATGAATCTGATCAAGCGTCTCTGGTGCCGTCCTGAAGCGACCGATTATCTGCCGCATAAGCTCGGGCTGGATGATGCTGTCGTCAGCAAAGCCCTGCGCGCCGACTCCACCCAGGATGTCGCCCGGCGCAACATCACGGCGTCCGGCGTCCAGAGTCCTTCGTCCTCCAACCCTTACATCGCCGTGCTATCCATGGACGGCGACCAGATGGGCAAGTGGGTCTCGGGCGCGAAAACACCCGAGTTTCTCGCTCAGCTCGCGCCCAAAGCCAAGGAGTATCTCAAAGGCGCGGCTGGTCTGCACCGCCTGCTCACGCCCTCCTATCACTTGCAGTTCAGCGAGGCGCTGGCCAACTTCGCCATGCACAAGGCACGCGCCGTCGTGGAGGCGCATGAAGGCGATCTGATCTACGCCGGCGGCGACGACGTGCTGGCGATCCTGCCCGCTACATGTGCCATCGCCTGCGCGAAAGCGTTGCGCGACGCCTTCCGCATCGACTTTGAGCACGGCCGCATGTGCCCCGGCAGCGCGTGCGAGGTGTCCTGCGGTATCGCGGTGGGCCATCAGAACGCGCCGCTGCAGATGCTGGTCAAAGAGGCGCAGAAGGCTGAAAAACGCGCCAAAAACGACTATGGTCGCGCCGCGCTGTCCGTTTCTCTCTACAAGCGCTCCGGCGAGATCATCGAGTGGGGCTGCAAATGGAGAAGCGGTGCGCTCGACCTGATGGCCGAGATCACCCGACTGACCGAGGCCGACAAGCTTTCCGGCCGCTTCCCGTATGCCTTGGCCGGGCTGTTGCAGCCCTACGCGCTGGAGCAGGCCAAGCCGGAAGAGCTGAAAGCCATGCTGCCGGTCGTTCAGGCCGAAGTGCGGCACGTGCTCTCGCGCCAAGGCACGGGGCTGACCGATGACGAACGCGCGGAGCTGGCCCGCGAGATCGATGGCTGGCTCGCCGCCTGCTGGTCGCCAAAGGCTGAGGACTCAGCACCCAGGACCCAGGACTCGGATGACGGAATAAAGAAACTGCACCCGCAGGATTTCATCAACCTGTTTCTCGCCGAAACCTTTATCAACCGCAGCCGCGGGGAGGATTGAATCATGCGACACGCTTTTACACTTGAACCGCGCGACCTGCTCTTTCTGCGCGATGCCCGCCCGATGGCGGCTTCCGACGCCGGGCTCGGCGCCAACTGGCCGCGTCCGGACCAGCTCTGGAACGCGGTGATCAACGCCTTTCACCGCCAGTGGCCGGAGCGTCAGGAGTGGGAAGGTGCGGCACACACCGCGCGTGCCGACGAAAACGACAAATCATCTTTTCGTTTCGGTGCGCTCAAGACGGTCGGGCCGTTCCCCTTTAAAGACGGCGTGCTCTATCTGCCATGCCCGTTGGACTTCGGCATGGTGCCGGTGCCGTGCGCCGGCACGGATCTGCCATCGCCGCTGACCCATGCCTTCCGCGCGAAAAAGCTGGGCAAGGAGCATCTGCCGGTCTGGCTCTCGGCCGCCGCTTACGCGCGCTATCTGGCGCAGTCCGACCCGTCTGACCTGTCCGACCCGTCCGACCTCTACGACGTTGAGCGCAGCATCGGCATCTCGATCAATCCCGAGACAGGCACAACTGGGGATGACGAGCACAAGCTCTACCAGGCCGAGTATCTGCGGCTGCGTCCCGGCGCGGTGCTGGCCTTTGAGGCATCGTGCGACATCACGCCCAAGGGCATTGGCGGCATGGTGGATGTCTTCGCCCGCGCCGATTGTCCCGACACGCTGGTGATCGGCGGTCAGCAGGGCGTGGCCAGACTCGGGACGCAGGACGCGGGACTCCGGTTGCCGCAGGCTGAGATCACGACAAGCTGTTTGCGCTGGACCCTGATCGCGCCCGCGGTCTTCAACGCCGGGTGGCGGCCTGACTGGGTGGCCGCGGACGGACGGGTGATGCTGCCAAAGGCAGTGCGCGCGCCGGGCATGAGTCGCGCCGCATGGAAGGCGCTTAGCGCCCAGGCTGGCGGCTTCGAGACAGCCAAGCTTGTCGCTGCGCGCGTCGGCAAGCCGCTGGCCTTCTCCGGCTGGGACCTTCAGGACGGTGGCCCCAAGCCCACGCAACTGGCGGTGCCGTCCGGCTCCTGCTATGTGTTCGAATGCGGCACGGTTGACGAGGCGCGCGCCCTGGCCGCCGCGCTCGCGCCCGACCGTCCGCGCAGCACGATCTTTGGCGAGAAAGGCTTCGGCATCGGCCTCTGCTCCTCGCTCCCGGCCCGCTCCGTACTCTCGTAAGGGTGGACCTCCGTGTCCACCCGCACACAAAGGAAAAAACACCATGAAACAAGCGATCCTCACGATCTTCACCCGCACGCCGCTGCACGTCGGCGCGGGTTCCTCCGTCGGCGCCATCGACCAACCGGTCATCCGCGAACGCCATACCCGTTTCCCGGTCATCCCCGGCAGCAGCATCAAGGGGGTGCTGGCGGATGCGTGGCTCGATGAGCTGATCCGTAACGACAAGGGACAGCTCATCCGTCCTGACGCTGATAACACAAAAGAGGTGTCTTGGCTGTTCGGTGCCGAAGATGCCAATGCAGCCAAGGCAGGGGCCTTGTTGGTGGGCGAGGCACGGCTGCTCGCTTTCCCCGTCCGTTCCGCCCGAGCCGGATTCGCTTGGGTGACCTCGCCGGTAGCCGTCAATCGGGCAATCCGTGACGGGCTACTGGTTGGTATCGAGGAACTGACCGATGATCTCGGTGATGACGGAGCGCGGTTTTCGGTGGAAACACTCGGTATTCGCAATGAGGTTGTTCTCGAGGATCAGCCGCTCAAACATCAGGGAGATCTTACTGCAGAACTTGCCGACGCATTCAAAAAGGTGCCGGGGTTTGCGAATAACATTTCGCGGCTGGTCCTCGTGTCTGACGGGACGCTGGGTTATCTCGCTGCTACAGCATGTGAAATCGCCACGCACGTCAAGATTGACGACGAAACGGGAACCGCCACCGGAAAGTTTCTTTTCAATCAGGAAAATGTGCCTTCCGACACATTCTTTTATGCGCCGGTTCTGGCCGCAGCTCGACAGGGCAGGACTTGTGATGAGGCGATCAAGGCGCTTGAACGCAAGCTCGGCGCCAACTCAGTGTGGCAGTTTGGCGCTGACGGTTCGACCGGACTCGGCTACTGTACCCTCACCTTGAAATAGGAGGCTTTTCATGCAAAATCTCGAACAACTCCGCGCCCGGAACGCTCTGGATTTCATTCACAATAATGCTGCGATTACCGGCCCTGACGGCGGCAACATTCTGTCGAAGCTTCCCACCATGATCGTTGCCGATGGTTTACTGGCCACTGCCGCCTTCGCCAAAGCAAAGGGAGGGGACTTTGAAAAAACCATCGACAACATTTTCACGCATCTCAAGGCTTTGACAATTACCGACGGCATTCAAGATCTCGCCTCCAAGGGCGCATTGGAACTTCAGCGGGCTTCATCAGAAGCCATCGCTTACGCGAATTACATCAAGCGCTTCGGCAAGGCGAAACGCAAGGAGGGCTGACCATGTCCGCACACGCGCAGATGCACACACTTGATTTGCTTGGCGGCCCTCATGCGCCGGGATGCGAAAATCGCTCGCTGAGGTTCTCCCGGTTCACCGACCCCAGCCTGAAGGAAGATTCTCGGCGGGCTTTTCTGGACGTTGCCATCACCCAGAAACTTCCGGAAAGCGTATGCCGTGACCGTCTGGCAGACTACGACGCTTTTCTTGATACTGTACCCGGAGTGAACCGTATCTACGCTGAAAACAAGGCCCGCCTTCTGCTCAACATGAGTGGAGGCGTCATGGAAAACGCGGGATGTTCGCTCGACCGGCGTACGGGGCTGCCTCTTATCCCGGGGTCGGCCGTGAAAGGTGTCGCGCGCCATGCTGCTTTGGATACGCTTAAGAACGAAATCCGAGAGGCAAGGCCAGTCTATCTGGCTAAAATTGCCCTGACTTTCGGCTGGGTCTCTGGCGACTGGACAGAAACCTCCGATTTCGTCTGGGCGGCCGCCGATGCGCGATCAGACGCGATGGCCATCATCGCGGAGGCAATCGGATCGGTTCCGAAAGATTTTGCTGGCGCAATTGCCTTTTTTAGCGCGATGCCCCGCACGCCGATGCACCATGACCTAGAACTCGACATCGTGACATCCCATCACAAGAACTATTATGGCGAAAAGATTGAGGTCGCATTCGACAACGAGCAACCCAATCCCGTTGTGTTCCCAGCCGTTGCGGCGGGCCACGTCTTCGGGTTTGCGATAGCGCCATCACCCGGAGGGGCCGCCGTCGGAGATCTGATAACTGAATTGCTGGTGTGCGCCAAGAAGTGGCTGGTGCGAGGCATCGAGACCTATGGCATGGGAGCCAAGACTGCGGCCGGATACGGGTGGTTCGATGCCGGTAAGGCGGAGGCGATACGTTTGGAAAAAGAACGCCAGCGTCTCCAGTCGGCGTTTGATGTTTGGCGCGCGACTTTCAATATCGATGACGTGCCCCCTGATCAACTTGCCGATGCGATTCAGAAGGCTGAGAGCTGTTTGCGCTCTTTTGCCCCTTTGCAGGATCAAACCATTACCGACGCGATCAACCGCAACAGAAACAGGTTGCCGCAAAAGAACGCGCTCGATAAGTTACGCGAAATCTGGGATGCCGCGCCCAATTTGAAGAGTATCATCAATGGCGATATCAAAGCATTCGAGCGTGCAACGGATGAGAAGAAGGCAGCGATCATTATGCTTTTGCGCGAGCCGTCCGGCCGCGGTGCAGAAGTCTGGCAACAGGTGAAAACCGGCCAGAAAGGCGATACGGCCAAGGCTGTGGATGCGCTCCGGATCTATTGTAAAAACACCCTTAATCTCGGAAAGATGCCAGCATGACAGTGAACACCTACTCGTTAACATTTCTAACTCCTTGCTTCTGCGCCGGGGCCATGCAGGGGGTTGCCGAAATCCGACCGTCAGCGATTCGAGGCCAGCTCCGCTGGTGGTTTCGCGCACTCGGGGGCGATCGTCGCGCCGAGCGCGATATTTTTGGCGGTATCGCAAGAAAAGAAGAGGATATCCGATCCTCTGCGGTTATCATCCGCACTTCAGACATCAAGCTTGGTCCAACGTGGCAACCGCCGCGGGTTAACCCCAATAGCAATTCGTCCTACGTCTGGTTTTTTGCCAGTAAATCGGCCGACGGTGTCCGGTGGAAGTCGGAAGCTGTCATTCCGCCAGGGACAACCTTTACTCTGCAGATTGCCCGACGGCGCGAGTTCGTGTCGCCTCTCTTCGACTATGCCCTCGCCTGTTTCCTTTCTTTGGGCGGAATCGGTCTGCGCGTGACGCGCGGTCTCGGCGCGTTCCACTGCGCGGAACGGCCGTTCGACCTGCAGACGATGCGGCCTGTTTTGAATGCGGCTGATTTTGCCATCGAGGACTGCGGTATGACCGGCAGTCTCAATGCCACCGTCGACAGGATCGGATCGCTTGTAAAGGGCACAAGGAAGCAGAAGGGGTGGACCAATGATTTGAAGCATGGCGATGAGACACCGTCCCCAATGGGCACATCGCTCAAGCGCCAGACGAGCGCGATCTATTTTCGACCCGTCGAAGCGGGTGGTTCATTGCGGTTGATTGTGTTCGAGGCACCCCATGATCGCGTGCTTGGGTCCGAATCGCGACGTCTAACGAAAACAGTCGGACAGGTGCCTAGTCAACTGGTGGAAGCTCCTCGCGTCTAACCGTTCAGCAACGAGCCCGCGTCATGTCCAATCCGCTCCGCAATCCGAACATCAACTATTCAGACGGCTGGTTCTTCGTCACCATGCAGGTGGCGCGGAACAAGACGATGTTCGGCGTCATCGCGGACGGCCGGTGCGAACTGAACGCGCTGGGGCTGCAAATCGTGAGCTGCTGGGAGGGGCTGTTCGCGCGTCACCCCGAGGCGTGGCGCGATGCGTTCGTCGTGATGCCCAATCACTTCCATGCCGTGATCCGCATCCACCCGCGCCCGACAAACCGAGCGAACCACCTGTCGTACTTGATGCAGGGGTTCAAAAGCTATACGACGCACCTCTACCTCGCCGCAGTCCGGGCGAGTCAGTGTCCGGATATCGGCACCTGCCTCTGGCTGTCCAGCTATTACGACAACCTGATCACCACGCACCGCGAGCTGGAGAACATGCGCGCCTATGTCCGTAACAACCCGGCCCGCTGGGATAACGACCGCTTCGGCCCCGTGACCGCCCATCACTGCGGCAACCTTGAGCTGTTGCACGCGGAGCTGGTGGCGTTTGTGGCCTCAGAGGGGCGGGACTCGGAGGTCCCACCCCACGATATAGCAGACACAGAGGCCCCGCCCCACATTTCCTCTCGCGGGGCCGAACCTCCGTGTCCGGTGCCTGTCATCTCTACCTTCACCAGTTCTCAGGAGCGCGGCGTGCTGGCGCGCTGCCTGGCCGCACGACGGCCGTTCATACACGTCTTGCCCGGTGGCATCCCGGACCCGCTGCCGCCGGCCGTCGCGCGCGCCTGTTCCGAAGGCTGGGCCTTGCTGCTCTCACCCTCGGCGCCCGGCACCGGCGTTAATAAGCAGCGCGCGGTCTGGTGCAACCGCTATGTGCTCGATCACGCCGCAACCATCACGCACGGTCGTCTCCGTCCCGGCGGCACGCTCG
>MWEJ01000098.1 GCA_002071025.1 Verrucomicrobia bacterium ADurb.Bin070
TCAGTTGGCTTGCGCCTTCGAAGCCACACCTTGCGCCGGCAGCAGCCCCAGCCCCAGCTTCTGCTGCAGCAAAGGTGCCGGTCGCTGGCAAGCCCGCAGCGACGACCGCGCATTTCTACCGCAAAAAAGGACAGGATCTCGCGGCAGACGCTTACGCGGTTCCCGAGGGCAAGGTGAGACTCAAGATCGAACTCCCGAAACCGCAATTCACAGGGACGCCGAAAGATATCCGGAGTCCGAATCTGGAGTCGCCGATAGACCGGATCGAAGAGCGGAACAGGACGTTCAATTATGGATTGGCCGAGAAGGACGCGGAGCAGAAACCGGCGGAGCACGCATCGCGAAAACGGGTGGCGGACAACAAAACCCGCCTCTCCGACATGGATGCCGACGGGGCAGCCAAAAGACCGGAGGCGGCGAGCAGCAGGCTGGAGCCGGAGGCGGCCGATATGCCGGCTGCGGTTGTCGCGGGTGAAAAGTTCGCGTTAGCGCGAGACCTCGAGCGGCCTTCGCGCGGGGTGTCGGTGAATCCGTTCATCGTCACAGTGGCCGAGCCGTTCTCAACGTTCGCGATCGACGTGGACACCGCGAGCTACACCTTGACGCGGCAGGCCCTGCGGTCCGGTGCGGTTCCAGAGCCGGAAGTCGTGCGAACCGAGGAGATCGTCAACGCGTTCGATTACGGCGACGCCGCGCCGGAGCAGACGGTGTTCCGGGTTTATCAGGACGGGGCGCAGTCGCCGTTCGGGGCAGGCTGCCACCTTTTGCGCATCGGGGTGAAAGGGCGCCGTCTTGGGCGGGAAGAGCAGCGGCCGGCCATGCTGACGTTCGTCATCGACGTGTCGGGCTCGATGTCGCAGCCTGACCGCATCGGCTTGGCGCGCGGGGCGCTCCGGTTGCTGGCGGCGAATCTGTCGGAGCGCGACAGCATCCAACTGGTCGTGTACAGCGATCATGCTCGGGTGGTCCTCGAGCCCGTCGCTGTCACTGAAAAGGCCCGCATCGTCGAGGCGTTCGAGCGGTTGCAGTGCAACGGCTCGACCAACCTTGAAGAAGGTTTGCGGCAGGCCTATGAGATGGCGGCCCGCAGCTTCATGCCGGGCGCGGAGAACCGCGTGATCCTGATCTCGGACGGCGTGGCGAACCTCGGCGCGGACAGCGCGCAGGAGATTCTCGGCAAGGTTGACGCCTTCCGCAGGCAAGGGATCACTTGCTCCGTTTTCGGCGTCGGTGCCGGCACCTATAACGACCGCATGCTCGAAGAGCTGGCCAACAAGGGCGACGGCGTTTACCGCTTCTTGGACTCTGAGGCGGCGGTCCGCTCCGCGTTCGTCGATGACCTGGCGGCAACCCTGAACACCATCGCCAAGGACGCGAAAATCCAAGTCGAGTGGAACCCTGCCGTGGTGAGGCGTTACCGGCAGCTCGGCTATGAGAACCGGGCGCTCCGCAAAGAGCAATTCCGCGACGACGCCGTCGATGCCGGCGAAGTCGGATCGGGACAATCCGTGACGGCGCTCTACGAGCTCGAGCTGGTCCCCGAGGTGTCGCCCGGCATGCGGCTCGGAACGGTACGCATCCGATATCAGCGCACCGATTCCGGCAAGGTTGAAGAGATCCAGTCGGAGCTGGTTTCGGATGCCGTGCTGAAGCCGGCCCGTGCCGCGAGCCCGCAGTTCAAGGTCGCGGCCGGCGCGGCAGAGTTCGCGGAGCTGCTGCGCGGCAGCCCCCACGCGGCGGGCGGATCTTATCAGGCCGTCGCGGATTACTTGCGGCCTGCGGTGTTGGAGCTGCACCTTGACGTGCGCGTCAAAGAGCTGCTGGAACTGATTACCATCATGTCGGCGAAACACAAATAGGAGACCGTATGAAACGATATTTGATCGCGCTGTTGGCGCTGTTGATCCGCGTGGCGGGTGAAGCGCAAGAGATAGGCCCACTGGCATTGGAGGGCAGGATCGCAGGCGAACATCTGACGATGGAGATGCGGTTCGCGGTGAAGGACTTGGCAGCGGGCGCTCCGCTCTCTGTGCTGGATGGGAACGTCGCCGTCCTTGAGTGTGACCTGCCTGCGGGAGTCTCGCTTGATCCCGAAGGCTTGAAGCACAGACTTGTCTTCAAGGGCGATTTCTGGCATCGGAAAACAGCGGGCGATGTGCGGATCAAATTCGCGCTTCTGCAGCGGACGGAGGGCGACAAACAGAGCGTGAGCTTTTCAGTGCCCGTCACATCCACGCGCCGGCTCTCGATCGCGTGTGACCGCGAAGGACTCGATGTGGAGATGCCGTGCGCGAAGGACGTGGTGCGTGAGAAGGCGGTAGACGGCTCGGACCGCGTGTCCGGATATCTGGGTTTCTCTCCGGAGGTCTCGCTGTCCTGGAAGACGGCGGTCCGCAGGCTGGAGGCGGAGCTGATCGCATCATGCGAGGCGGCCACATTGGTGGCCGTCTCTCCTGGCACGGTCCGCATGCGGACCGTGTTATCCTACCGCGTTGCGCAGGGTGAGCTGACCTCGATGACCATCGACATGCCCGGCGTGAATGTCATTCAGGTGACGGGTGCAGACCTGCGCGAGTGGCGTATGGACAAGAGCGATCCTGCGAGACCGAGGCTGCAGATCGCACTAGGGCGGCCGCAACGCGAAACCTATCCGTTAACGGTTGAGTACGAGTGCACGATCCCCGCCTTCCCCTGCGAGTTCAAGCTGGAGTCTCCGGTGCCGCAAGGGGTGATCCGGTCTGCGGGTACGATGCTGCTGGGGACTGACAGCGCGGTGCGCCTTCAAGTCGCGTCGCTGGCGGGGCTGACGCAGATCGACCCGGGCCTTTTCTCCAGGCAGACGTTCGGGAGCTTGCCGGCGCGGAGCGTGTACACCTACCAATACGCGGCCATGCCGTATTCGCTGACGCTCAAGGCGGAGGACATCGTCACTGCGCTGACCTCGGATATCGGCGTGCTCTGCAACGTGGATGACGGAGCGCTGACGGTCGAGGCGAACGTCCAACTGGATGTTCGCGACGCGCCGCTCCGAGAGGTGCGGCTGACTACGGACGCGGATGCCTCCTGGACCGTGGCCGCCGTGACGGGTGCGCAGGTGGCGGAGAACGACGTGGACATCCGGACGGTCGCGGGCGGGCGCGAGCTGGTGGTGCCGTTCCGAAAGCCCGCTGAAGGTTGTGTCGTCATGACGCTGCGCCTGGAGCGGTCCCTCGGCGCCGGAAGCGAATCGTTCGCCGTACCGTCGTTCACCGTGCCCGACGCGAAAGCTCAGCGCGGATACGTGGTGGCTGCGGCCACGCGCGGTATCCGGCTTGCCGCAAAGACGGCACAAGGGCTGACCGAAGTCCACACGGCCTCGACTCCGCTGCGTACGGAGGGGGCTCAGTTGGCCTACCGGTTCAGAGAGCCGGGGTGGAGCCTGGCGCTTGCGATCGAGCGCGCCAAGGCGTCGATCCACGCGGAGCTCTTCCACCTGATTTCACTTGGCGAGGGCGTGGTCTATGTGTCGACGGCGGTGACGTGCCATATCAGCGGTGCGCCCGTGCAGAGTCTGGCGTTCCGCGTTCCGGCGAGCATCGCGGCGTTCGACGTTACGGGTGCGAACATCGACACGTGGAAGCGCGAGAGCGACGTGTGCACGGTCCGGCTCATGAGCCGGGTGATCGGGGACTACACCCTGCTCATCACATATGACCGGCCGCTGAATTACCGGGGCGGCGATTTGCAGATCGGCGAGATCGAGATGATCGAGACGGAAAGCGAGATGGGGTTTGTCGCGGTCGCGACGGGCGCGAGCCTGAAGCTGGAAGAGGGCTGCAACATGCCGCAGACGCTGATCAGGATTGGGCGTGATGAGATTCCTCCGGGCTATGCCGCGACGGTGACGGCTCCCATCATCGGCGCGTACAAGTATGTGCGGCAGCCGCATGCGGCGACCCTGAAGGTGACGCCCTACGCGACGGAGGGGCTGATCGGTCAAGTCGCGGACTATCTGTCCCTCTCGACAAAGATCGCCCGCAACGGCGAGAGCGTGACGAAAGCGGTGTACTCGGTGAAGAATGCGGTGCGTCAATACCTTTCGCTCAAACTGCCTGCCGACGCGGTCCTCTGGTCGGTTCGGCAGATGCCCGACGACAACGGCGCGGGGCGCGAGCTTTCGGCACAGCAGGCCGACGGCCGCCTGCTGGTGCCGGTCGAGCGTCCGCGGGATCCGAACCGCGCCGTGACTATCGAGGTCACGTATGCCCTCAAGGGGGCGAAGGGCTCGCGCACAGCCAAGCTTGAGGCGCCGGTGCTGGCGGAGGCGCCCGTCACGTTCGCGAGTTGGGTTGTGGAAGCGGGAGACAAAGTCGGTATTAATCGCGCGGAGGGGAACCTGACGCCCGATCTCGTCAAGACGGCGTGGCGGCTTCCCGTGTACAACCGGGAGACCGCGCGCTCGCGCCGTTTTTACCGCACAGCCAATCTGGCGGGCGAGGCGCCCTTGCAATTGACGGTCACGTTGATCCCGGCGTGGCTGTCCGGCGGGTCGCTGGGCGTGATCGTCTGCGGCACAGCCTTGGGGTTTGGGCTCCTGTTGATGTCGTTGTTCCTTCGCAAGAAAGTATGGGTGGCGCTGGCTTTGACGAGCCTGGGCATGGCGGCCGCGCAGACCGAATGCGGATGGCTCGCGGCTCGCCTGGCGGCGCTGGTTCTGCCTGTTCTGGCCGTGATCGTCGGGATTGGCCGCGTCGTGCGCCGGTCGCGCAGACATAAACGGCAGAGCATTCGCGAGACGGTTGACGGCGAACTTCCGCTTGTGGTCGAAGCGCCGCCTTCGGGGGATGCCGGATTTGCGCGTCCGGGAGCCCTGTTTGTTGCGGCGGCTGCGATCGCTGTCGTAGCCGTGATCACGCACGGGCAAACGAATGTTCAGGAGAGTGCGCAAAAGGCGGTTTCCGTCGCGCCTGAGGCGGCGTGCGCGTTCGCGAACGGCGTAAGCGGCATTCGGATCCGTTCGGAGCGCACGGCCGTCGAAATTTCGGCGCGGAACGAAAGCGGTTTTTATGTGGCGGCGGTGAAAAGGTCGATCGACTTTGAGGCGGAACGGAGCGGAGTTTTCCGGTTTTTGAAATCGGACGACGCGACCCAGCCCGCGCTCGTGTCCTTCGCGGATCACCGGCTGGCCCGGGTGGCGGTTGACGGCGCGGGGGCGGTCCTCAAGGTGGATCGGCCGGGGTCGTACGTGCTGAGCTATGAGACGCGCGAGACAGCGCAGGAGAATGCGGTTGGGCCGACAGGTTTCACGTGGGCCAGCTTTGGAGGTCTCAAGAGCCAGGTGGAGATCCTGTTGCCGTCGGCTGAGCTGGATGTGTCGGGCATCAACATCGCCCAGTTCACCAGTGCGCCGGAGGGCGGGAAGAGCCGTGTCACAGGCGTGCTGACGACGGGGACGCTCCGGTTCGGCGTGTCCTTCCGCCCGCGCGTCCGCGACTCCCGGAAAGAGGCTGCCGTCGTCTATTGCGATGTGTCGACGCTGGCGTTCTTGCGCTCCGGCGTGGTAGATGTCAAGGCGTGGGCCGTGTACACGGTGGCGCAAGGCGAGGTTCGTGAGCTGCGACTGAAAGTGCCTGCCGGCATGGTCGTGGTCTCGGTGACGGCGCAGGGCCTCGCGACGTGGAGCCTTGAGCCGGTGTCGCGGCTGTTGACGGCGGTTTTCGAAAAGCCGCAGGTCGGGGCCGTTACATTGGCGGTCGGCCTTCAGTGCGCCTGCGGCGGTCTGCCGTACACGGCAGAGCTGGGTGTGCTGTCGGCCGAAGGCGTGCAGCGGCAGCGAGGCTACTTTGCGGTGTCCGCCGCCGAAACGGTTCTGATGAAGTCCGAGAAAGAGGCTGGCGTCACAGCGATCAATGTCTCCGACTTTCCCTGCCCCGAAGCGCAGGCCGCGCAGAACAAAGATGAGCCGGTGCGCCGCGCGTACCGGTACGACGAGGCCGCTGCGGTGAAGGTGGCTTTGCGCGCGGAGGCGGTGCTGCCGGAAATCCGGGTACAGGAGAGCTCTTCCTTCAGCATCGGGGACGAACGCTATGTCTTGGGTGCCAAGCTGGAGGTGACCATCGCCAAGGCTGGCGTCTTCGCGTTTCGGATCGACCCTCCGCAGGGGTATGAGATCGAAACGCTTACCGGGAGCGGAGTCAGTCACTGGGACGATTCGCGCAAGGGGGGGGGGGCCGTGGACGTCTTTTTGACTTCTCGGCTGCTGGGCAGCACGACGCTGAACCTCGTGCTGGCGCGCCAACAGCGCGGGATCGAAGAGAAGATCGCGGTGCCGAGCGTCACCGTTCATGGCGCACTGCGGCACACGGGGCGCATGGCTGTGTCGGCGGAGCGTGGCGTGCGGCTGACGCTCGAGTCGCAGCAGGGCGTGTCGGTCGTCCGCGACGATGAGATCCGCACGAGCGCGGGCACCGTCGTCTTTGACATCTTGCGGCCGGCGTGGTCCGTTGAGCTGAAGACGCTGGTCATGCAGCCGGTGCTGAAACCGGAGTTGCTCCACCGCGTCGACCTGATGGAAGGGATGCTGCAACACCGGGTGTACGCCCGTTACAAGATCGAGAACGCAGGCGTGAAGGTCTTCCGCGTGGCCGTGCCGGTCAAAGACGCGACGCTGACGGTCTCCGGAAAAAGCATCGCGCGCGTCCGGCCCGAGGCGTCCGCCGCGCCGGACGGGACGCGGGTGTGGGTCATTGAGCTTCACGGGAAGGTCGAGGACAGCTATGCGTTCACGGCGCTCTATCAGGAGCCCTATGACCCGGCGGCCGGCGGCGTGGTGATCCGCCCGTTCGGGACGCCCGACGTGGTGCGTCAGACCGCGTGGCTTGCCATCACCGGCGGCGGGCGGGTTCAGGTCGAGCCCCGCGGCGAGGTCACGGGCCTGCGGCCGGAGGATGCGCGCAGCCTCCCGGACAGGTTTGGCGCGGGCGATCTCTCGGGCGCGATCCGCTGCTACCGTGTGCTGCAGCCGGACTACACGCTCGATTTATCCGTGACCCGTCATGAGGCGGCCCGCGTGCTTCCCGCCGGCGTCGAGAACGCCCGGCTGACCACGGTCCTTTCGGCGAGCGGCAAGATGCTGACGCAGGCAATCATCCAACTGCGGACGGGGCGGCTGCGCTTCTTGAAGATCGGGCTGCCGAAGAGCGGCGAGCTGTGGGCGGCGCAGGTCAACGGCACAGAAGTCGCGGTTGCCCGCGACAGCGACGGGAATCTGAACGTGCCGCTCGAACTGTTGGCCGCCGAACAGGCCACGACGATCACGCTGGTCTACGCCGACGGCCTGTCCGGTGCGCCTGCCGGGGTGATCGAAGTGGCCGCGCCGCGCCTGCCCGAGCTTCCGCTGCAGGATGTGAGCTGGACGCTCTTCGTGCCGCCCGGCGCCCGATACCGGCTGGCGAACACGGACTTCGATGACGCGGACGCATTTCACCTGGCATCCGGCGGTGTGGAGAGGGTGAAGACCTTCGGGCGCGCCGAATACATGAATTTCAACAAAGAACAGGGGTGGAAGAGCCTGAGCGAGGCCAAGCGCAGCCTCGGGAATGTCGGCGCCCTGTTGGACAAAGGCGACCGCATGATGGCGCAGAAGACGTTGCAGCAGGCCGTGAAGCTCTCGCAGGCCGAGCAGACGCTAAACGAAGACGCCCGCGTGCAGTTCCGCAACGTGGTGCAGGAGCAGGTCAAGATCGGTTTGGTCAACCGACGTGAGGCGCTGCGCATGGACAACAACATTTTTGATGAGCGCGCACCTCAGACGCAGGCGGGGTATAACGGAGGCAACTTCAGCCGCGAGTTCGCGACGCGGGTGGAGGAGCAACTGACCGCGCAAGACCGCGCCTCGCTGGACCGGGTCGCGAGCAAGATCGTCGAGCAGCAGGCTGCGGCTGCGGGGCAGGGTGCGGCGATCAACATCGCCATGCCCGAGCACGGTCGCGTTCGCCACTTCACCCGCGCCTTGCAGAATGAGTGCGGTGGGTCGCTGGTGCTTGCGCTGCGCGTGGCACCTGAAAACGCGATTCAGAAAGCTTTGGCCTGGTGGGTTGCGATTCCGGTATTCTCCGGGCTGTGGCTGCTGCTGTGTATCGCGTTCGGCTCCGCAAAGCGGCGCACCCCGCGTCCGTCTTTGGATTGAAACAGGCCGACAGGTTTGGTACGTTTCAAACATAGATACGGACGATCAACATCTTAACCTGCTGGAGTTCTTCCACTATATCGTCGGAGCCATGACGGCGCTTTTCGCTTGCGTCCCGCTGCTGCATGTGGGCCTCGGGATCGCGATGGTCGCCGGAGGTTTTGACGGCAAGGACGCGCCGCCTCCGATCATCGGGTGGCTGTTCATCGTGATTGCGGGCATCTTCATCCTTTCGGGCTGGGCCTTGTCCGCGTGCATCATTCTTGCGGGCCGGAAGATCAAGCGGTGCCGGTCATGGACGTTCTGCCTGGTTGTCGCATGCTTCATGTGCCTCATGATGCCGTTCGGAACGGTTCTTGGGGTATTCACCGTCATCGTGCTGATGCGGGAGTCGGTTAGAGCTTAGTTCGCGGACGGCCGAAGCCTGCCGGCTTAAGGAACCGCTCTTTCTGCTGGCGACTCTTGTGCGCCCTGAGCGAAGGCCCTCTTTGCGTCGCGGTTTACGGCGTTCAAGGGGTTGCTTTCTTGTGGCTCTCAACCTAAAATGACGCGCATCCCATCGGATCGTGTGGACTGTCCGGTGGTGGCTCGGATGGCGCGTGGGTAAAGTCAGGGGGAACTATGAAAGCGATTTCGGTGTCGCGGTTGCGTGAGGTTGTCGTGTCGGCCGCTGTATTGCTGGCGGTAGGCGTCTGTTCTCCCGGACGGGCCGCGCTTTTCTCAGACGACTTCGAAGCCGGCTCAGGAGCTTGGAACGCTGCTGGCGGATGGGGTGCCACGTCGTTGGATGCGCATTCGCCGACGCGGTCGGCGACGGATAGCCCCGGAGCGTTTTATACCAATAACAGCGTGTCTTCGCTGACGCTGGCGGCCCCGTTAGATTTCTCGGCAGTAACGGCACCGGCGCTTCGGTTCTACCACCGTTATGCGGTCGAGCCATCCTACGACTGGGCCGGTGTCGAGGTGTCAGTCAATGCCGGTCTCACATGGGTCCGTCTTGCGGCCTATACGGGGACGTGCGCGACGTGGACACGTGAACAGATCGACCTCTCGGCGTTCGCCGGACAACCCGATGTGCGGCTCCGTTTCACACTGACGACGGATGCCTCGGTTGTGATGGACGGCTGGTATCTCGACGACGTGCTGGTCGGCGAGGCGCCGGCCGCGCCGGTGCTGACGAATGTCGCGGCGCAGGGCGTGAGCGCGGTGTCGCTGGCGTGGGAACCGAGCGCGTCCGTGTCGGTCTCCGCTTACCGGGTCTACCGCTCGCAGACTGCGGGCTTCGACTGGCGCGACGCGCTGCTGATCGGCGAAACCGATGCCGGGACGCTCACGTTCACGGATATCGCGGCCGCGCCTAAGGCGACGTTCCATTACCGCGTGCTGGCGGTTTCGGAGGGCGCGCTGCACGCCGAAAGCAACGAGGGCTCTGTGACGCTGCCGCCCGGCATGGATTATCCGTTTCTGGACACGGGCGAGGCCGGCGGCACCTACTGGATCGCGGATGGCGGCTGGACGCTTTCTGGGGAGCGTGTCCATGCCGGAAGCCTGGCGTGGAGCGATTCGCCCGGCACCCTCTATCCCAACTCGGGCAACGCGTCGCTGCGTCTTGCCATGCCGCTGGACCTGAGTGGTGCCGCGATGCCGGTTCTGACCTTCTGGCAGATGTGCGACATCCAAAGCGGAGACGCCGGTGTGGTTGAGGTTTCGATCAACAACGGCACCGATTGGAGCGTGCTGAAAACCGTGACCGGTGTGACCGCCACCAACGCTTGGAGCCGTGAACGCATCACGCTCTCTGCCTATGCCGGCCAGGCGGCCGTGCTGCTCCGCTTCCGGCTGACGACCAGCGCGTCCGGGCAGTCCGACGGCTGGTGGCTCGACGACATGTCCGTGGCGGAGGCGCCGGCCGCGATCCCGACGCTGCTGCTGGATCAAGTCACCTCGCATACACTCAGGCTTTCGTGGCCGCAGAGCGCCGACCCGGTCTTTTCGCATTATGCGGTGCACCGCGTGACAGGCGTG
>MWEJ01000099.1 GCA_002071025.1 Verrucomicrobia bacterium ADurb.Bin070
GGTGACGGTGACCAATGCGACACACAGCGCCAGCGCCACACAGACGGTCGAGGTCGTCGCCGGCGACAGTTTTGTGTCGCTGTCCGGCGGCCACGTGCCGCCGTTCGCCTCCTGGTCCGATGCGGCCACGAATATTCAGGATGCGGTGGACGCGGCTGTCTTTGGCGGTACGGTCTGGGTGGCGGACGGCACCTATGAGCAGGGCGGACGCCCGGCGTCAGGGCAGACGCATCTGAACCGAGTCTGCATCGAAAAACCGGTGACTGTTCGCGGTGCCAACGGACCGGCAAGCGCCGTCATCCGCGGGGCTTGGCATGATCCCGGCGTCACGCCATGGGGCGCGGGGGCGGTGCGCGGCGTCTTCCTGGGGCATGCGGGCGCGCGTCTGATCGGTGTGACCGTGGCCGATGCGGCAGCCGGCACCGCGTCGGCAGATGCGTCCGGCGGCGGTGTCTATTGCGCCGCGCCCGGTGCCGGCGGCAGCAACTGTGTGGTCAGCGGCTGCGGCGCCTATTATGACGGCGGCGGGGTTTGCGGCGGACTGTGGCAGGCGAGTGTCTTCACCGGCAACGTGGCGGACTTGAATGGCGGCGGCGCGGCGGACGCCGTGTTGGAGGCCTGCACGCTGACGGGCAACACTGCCGCTTCTGACGGCGGCGGTGCGGAAGAGAGTGTCCTTTCGGATTGCACGGTAACCGGCAATGAGGCACAGGGGAGCGACGGCGGCGGAGTGTACTACTGTACCGCGACCCGTTGCCTGATTCTCGGGAACCGGGCCTACGACGATGGCGGTGGCAGCAGTGACGGCTATCTGGTCAACTGCCTGGTGGCAGGCAATGAATCCGGATACGGCGGCGGGGCGGCTTACGGCACGCTGGATGTGTGCACGGTGGTCAGTAATGCGGCATCCCACTATGGCGGCGGCGTGTACGACACCGATTACGTGCTGAATACCGTCATTTGGGACAATCAGGCACCCTCTGATCCGCAGTGGTCCTACGGCTATTATGCGAACTGCCTGACGGCGCCCTTGCCGGATGGCGCGTACGACGGGGGCGGCAACCTGACCGGCGATCCGCTGTTCGTCAACGCCGCCGCGGGCGACTATCGCCTCGCCGCCGCGTCGCCCTGCATCAATGCCGGCGCGCTCGATGGGTACGCGCAGGACGACGATGCGGTGGATCTGGACGCGCGACCGCGCGTGCTGGGCAGTGCGCCCGACATTGGTGCGTATGAGTATGGGGTGTCGACAGGATTTGCGGCGCTCGGCACGCCGATTGACTGGCTGGACGATTATTATGACGGACCTGACTGGGACGCCGCAGAACTGGACGATTCCGATGATGACGGGCTCCTGGCTTGGGAGGAGTACATCGCGGGCACGTCGCCGGTGGATGGCGCCAGCGTGTTTGCGATTGTGGCGGTGGCCCGCGTGGCCGGCCATACAGAACTGACGCTGAATACGGTGTCCGGTCGGATTTATACCGTCGAGCGCCGCAGCTTGCTGTCGTCCTTGGGCCAGTGGGAAAATGCAGATGCACCGTTTGCCGGCAATGGCCAGCCGGTCACGGTGTCTATCCCTGACGCAGAGGATGCCGCGTATTACCGGGTGCGGGTGTCGCTGCCGTGAATGAGAAGGTGTTTTTAATAGACCCGCCAGCCAGTGGCCAGTGTTGCACGGACCACTGGCCGGCGCGGGCTCTTTTTTCCCGGGGGCATGAGGTATACCAATGAAAATGAAACGGTTCGCATATTGTGTTTGCCTGTGGTTGGCTGCGCTATCTGCCGTTGCGGATGGCAAGAGCTTGATGATCTGGGACAACGCCGGAGCCGGAGACAGATGGGACATCGCTTATCCGGTCGGCAACGGGCGGCTGGGCGCCATGCCATTCGGAAACTTCCCGAACGAAAAGATTTTGCTAAACGAGGAGACCATCTGGCACCGCGGCCCTGCCAAGGTCATGCCCGAACACAGTTTTGAGCATCTGGAGGCAGTGCGGCGGCTTGAAGCCGCTGGCGATTATTCCGGGGCCGACCGTGTTTTCGAGGAAACGTTGCAGCAGGCCGGGATTAACCCGGACAGCTATCAACCGTTCGGCTGGCTGCAGATCGAATATGTCACCGGATCGCAACTCCGGCAATGCCGCCGCGAACTTGTTCTCGAGACCGGCATAGCGAAAACCGTTTATACGCTGGATAATGGCGCTGAAGTGGTTCAAAGCGTTTTTGCCTGCGGGAGTGATGACGTGCTCGCGGTCACCATCGCGACGGACGGGAAAATCCCAATCCGCGTACGCGTAGATGGCGGTTCAGCCGAAGGCCATGAGATCATCAAGCGGGGCGCCGCGACCGGCCCAAACGCCACCCGTTACGTCGGCCGCATACGCGTACTGCCCGCTGAAAAAGTCCGCGCCGGCGATCAGTTTCTGGAGGTCTCCGAGTCCGGACAGATCACGATTCTTGTGGCCATCGCCACTGATCTCGATCGCCGTAACCCGGGGGCCAAGCTGGCGGACGGCTGGCAGGGTCAAGCGTCCCAAACGCTTGACAGATTGACCGGTGTCTCTGCCGACAGTCTGCGGCTCAAAGCGGTCAACGAGCACCGGCACTACTTTGATCGGGTCGGCCTGGATCTCGGAAAGACCAGTGATGCCATTCTGTCCTTGCCCACCGGCGAACGCCTCAACCGCATCAAAGCAGGCTGCCACGACGATCCGGATCTGATCGAGACGTATTTCCAGTTCGGGCGTTACCTGCTGATCGCCTCTTCGCGCCCAGGCTCCTTCCCCGCCAACCTGCAAGGCATCTGGAATCCCCACGATAAGGCGCCGTGGGGCTCAGACTTCCACCTGAACATCAATCTTCAGATGAATTATTGGCTGGCGGAAACGACCCATCTCGCGGAACTGCACGAGCCCTTGTTGGACTTCATCCGGTACTGTCAGCCGACCGGACGTGACATGGCGCGCCGTCTTGGCATGGCGGGGTGGTGCATGGGTCATGCCACCGATATTTGGGCGAACGCGCGGATCATGTCCTCGCGCGTTTATTGGGGCGGCTCTTTTTTCGGCGGACAATGGATGGTCCTGCACATCCTCGAGCATTACCGCTTCAGCCGGGACAAAAGCATCCTTGAGAAAAACTGGGACATCCTGACCGACTCCGCGGCTTTTGTGGACGCTTGGCTGATCCCCGATCCCGCCACCGGCCAGATGGTGGCGCGCCCGTCGAGTTCTCCAGAGAATTCATTCCGCTATGAGGCATCCGGGGGCAAGAAAACAAACGCCGCGCTTTCAGCGGGTAACACCTTCGATCAGTACATGGTTTTGCAGGTCTTGCATGATTATCTGGAAGCGGCCGAGATTCTCGGACGTTCGGATGAGCGGCTCGTCAAAAAGATCAAAGACCTGCTGCCCAAGGTGTATCGTCCGCGCGTCGCTGCAGACGGAAGGCTGATGGAGTGGCGACTTCCGTTCGAGGAGGCGGAACCCGGACACCGGCACATCTCGCATGTGCTGGGGGCTTACCCCGGTAACCAGATCGATCTGGACGGCGATCCGCGCATGCGCGACGCGGTGCGGCGCTCGCTGGAATTCCGCCTGGCACACGGCGGCGCGAAAACAGGCTGGAGCAGAGCTTGGACAATCGGCATTTTCGCGCACCTTGCCGACGGCGCGCAGGCCTATGATAATTTGCATGCCATACTGGCGAAATCCACCTTGCCGAACCTGTGGGACAACCATCCCCCCTTCCAGATCGACGGCAATTTCGGCGCCGCTGCGGCGGTAGCAGAGATGCTCCTGCACAGCCACGGCGATCAGATCAAACTGTTTCCGGCCCTGCCGGAAAAATGGCCGGATGGAATGTTCTCCGGGTTGCGCGCGCGCGGCGATTATACGGTCAACGCGGTTTGGGGGAAAGGCGCGTTGACGGAAGCCCGGATCTTTGCGGGGAACAACGCCACCGGTCAGATCAGCGTGTCCTACAAAGGCAAAAAGATCAAGGTGTGTGTCAAGCCCGGCGAGTCAGCGGGAATAGCGCCGGAAGACTTTTCAAAGTAACCTTTTCTCCGCCATGCGGCGCTGATAATCAGGCCGGGCGACGGGTGCTCCCGCACGGCATCCGCCCAGAGCTGGCAATTCGATATCGTTGCGCACGGCCTCCAGCCATTCGCGCAATAACGCCTCGTCGCTGCCCCTCCCTGTTACCATTCTGCCCGTTCGGCATCGCATGCGTGAGAGTATACGCCGTACCGATCAAGGGCTCAGCCCGGTGCTCGCGAAATGCATGGGCAGTCAGCCGCGCAGGGGCATGACTCCAGTTACTCCACGGCGCGGGTAAAAGCGCATGGATAACCGCACGCAGAGACGGTAATCGGTCTGCATAAATCATGTGAAATAAGCGTACGATGGAGGCGACCCTGAGGACAAAGCTTGATCTGCCGGAAAAACCGTTTCCAAGGACTTCGCGAATTCAAAGGGAAGGCTGATTTGGACGTGAATAACCTTTGTGTCCTTCGTGCCTTCGTGTGAGATGGAGAGGGCTCTGCGTGGCGTCACGGGTTCACGATGCCGACGTTGTGCACCTTGAAATCCTTGGGCGCGATCGGCGAGAGCGGGTCGGGCCGGTGTGTCTTCGGGAAGGGCATGTCGATAGCGGGGCGCAGCCAGCGGATGCCGTTCGCCAGCACCTTCAGCACCTCAGCGTGATGGAAGGTGGGGAAGGCCTCGTGGCCGGGCCGGAAGTAGAACAGCCGACCGAAGCCGCGCTGCAGCGTGAACCCGCTGCGGAACACCTCGCCGCCTTCGAACCACGACATGAAGATCACATGCGCGTCGCCGGCGATCATGAACGGCTCGCCGTACATCTCCTCGTACGGGATGTCGAAGTGCTCGGGCACGCCGGCGGCGATCGGATGCGCGGGGTCGATACACCACACACGCTCTAGCTCGCCGACCTCGCGCCAGTGCAGTTTGCCGCTGGTGCCGTTCAGCTCGCGGAAAATCTTGGACATGTGCCCGGAGTGCATCACCAGCAAACCCATGCCGTCCCACACGCGCTGTCGCACGCGTGCAACGATGGCGTCGTCAACCTTGTCATGCGCCGCGTGCCCCCACCAGAGCAGCACGTCCGTGGCGTCCAGCACCGCCTGCGTGAGGCCGTGCTCCGGCTCCTGCAGCGTGGCGGTGCGGATCTCGAGATCCGGTGCCGCCAGACTCTTGGCCAGAGCGCCGTGAAGGCCGTCGGGATAGAGTTCGGCGACGGACGGCTCCTGCTGCTCGTGGACATACTCGTTCCAGATCGTGACGCGGATCGGTGCTGGCATGATTGCTTCCTTCCATTCTGTCAGGGTTGAGGCGTTAACGTCTTGTTGTCAAGAACGAGGTGGTCTAGCGGCGGTATGTAGAACGCTTTGCGGATTGCTGGTGTTGGTGTACCGGCTTCAGCCGGCCAGTGGACGAAAGGCCGCCTAAAGGCGGTACACCAACGGAATCCGCAAGATACTATGCAAAGTCACGCATGGTTCGCTAACTCAGGCTGCGGATCTTGGCGCGGACGTAGGCCTGAACGTCTGTTTCGACGGGCTTGAAACAGAGGTCGACGGGCTTAAATGTGTCGCCGCAGGCTGCGAGTTCGGACGCAATGCGTTTAAGAAACAGACTCTGCAACTCGGTGGCGATGTTGATCTTGGCCACACCGCTGCTGATGGCCAGTCTGAGCTGGTCATCAGGGACGCCGGTGCCTCCGTGCAGCACGAGTGGGATGCCGACTTTTGCGCCGATCTCCCGCGCGCGCCCGATGTCCAGCTCAGGGGCCTTTTTGTAAAAGCCGTGGACCGTGCCGATGGAGATGGCCAGTGCGTCTACACCTGTTTTCGCGACGAACGCCTCGGCCTCTGCGGCGGTGGACAGCTCGATCGCGCCGTCGCCGAAGGGAACGTGCCCGATTTCGGCTTCCAGCGTGACCCCTGCGTCATGCGCGATACGCGCGGCCTCGGCGCTGAGCGCGATGTTCTCTGCGAAGGAGAGCTTGGAGCCGTCGATCATGACCGAGGTGTAGCCGATCGCGATCGCCGCGCGGAGCTGCTCCAGCGATTCCCCGTGATCCAGATGCAGGGCGACGGGGATGTCGGACTCTGACGCCAAGCGCGTCACCATGGCCGCGATCAGGCCCGCGCGCTCGTCTTTGAACAGGCGCTGGTACACCTGGATGATCACGGGGGCCTTCAGCGCTTCCGCCGCCTTGAAGACCGAGAGCACGGTCTCCAGATTGGCGACGTTGAAGGCGGCCACGGCCCGCTTTTCAGCGCGGGCCTGCGGCAGGATGTCGTTAAACGTGACAAGAGGCATGGGGTTCCTTATTTCACGACCACAGGGGTGATGCCCAGCCAGCGGCAGAGTTCGATCAGCTCGTTTTCGATGTCGGCGTGAATGATCGAGTAATGATGCTTGAAGCCCTCGGTCATGATCGTGTTGACCAGTCGCTCGACCGAGCAGTCGAACCGGACGTTCAGCGGGTTGCCACGGATGAACGGTTCGGTGTCCAGCGCGTTGCCCTTTGCGATCAGCATGCGGTATCCGTCGCCGTCCTCATCGAGCTGCGCCAGGGTGATCGGTCCAGCCTTCATCGAGAACTCGTTCGTGAGTCCCTTCTTGTTGCCGCCGTCCACGCGGAAGTGCTGGTTGAGTGTCGTCTCTTCAAACTTGCGGCAGATGGCGGAGGGGGCCGCGCCGCAATGCCAGAGCACCGCCGTATTCTGATCGTAATCGAACGAAATGAGGTCGGCGAAGAAGGGAATGCCGCCGCCCAGCGAGGTTTCCATCTGCATCAGGACCGCGCCCAGCACATCGCCTTCGCAACTGCTGACCATACGGTCGTTGTTGAGCATGCCGAGCACGGCGCAGGGCGCGATGCCGAAGATGTCCGACCACTCCGGCCAGCAGCGGACCGCGAAGGCGGTGAGGTTGTATTTTGCCGCCGTCTTGCGGAAGGCTTCGTACATGCGGCCGCCGGATTCGATCTCCTTTTCGACCTTGGCGCAGCAGGTGGACGCGGTTTTGCGCACCGCCTCGACGCCGCGCGCGGCCTCTTCCGCCGAAAGCTTTTTGGCGGTGTCGACCAGCTCGATGATGTCGATCACCTCGACTTCGCTGCCGATCTTGGCGCGCAGGCGCATCTCATCGCAGTTCGACGTGTAGAAGCCGGGGACGCGTCCGCCGACCAGCCCGATCTTGGCGGCCGCGAGGTCCGAGAGGCACTTGATGAGGGTCAGCGGCTTTTTCACCAGCTCGCCGGTCTGCTCGGCCGGTCCGAAAACAAAGGTGTTCTTACGGCCGAGCTTGCGCAGGGTGTGCACGGCCATGTTCGAACCGCAGAAGGAGTTCTGCGTCCACATGCCGCCGGCCTGCGGCTTTTCGGGCGTGGAGACGAGCACCACCGGAACCGGCAGCTCTTTGGCGATGACCGGAATGATCGCGCCGACCGGGAAGGTCGCCATGAAGACGACGACGGCGCTGACATCCTGTTTGCGCAGGTCCGTGCAGAGGGCGGAGGCTTCGGCCGCCGTCGTGGTCAGGCCGTTGCCGTCCACGATCTCATAGGGGAGCGTCTTGAGGCTGGCCAGCGCAGCCTTGCGCAGGTTTTCGATTTCGGGCGTGGCCCAACTGGCCTTGGTCAATGCGATGAATCCGACTTTGAATGCTTTCATAATGTGTGCGTGTTCCTTATGGTGGACTGAAGTGACAAAAGTGACTGAATCTGCCGAAGGGACGGTTAGGCCTGCGACAAGGATACAGCCTCTTCGAGCGTGACGACGTCGAAGGCGGGGTTGTATTTCTTCAAGGTGTCTTTTACGGTCTGCGACGCCGTGATGAAACGGGTTTTCGCGAGCCCTTCGGCTAAGGTGTAGACGCGCTGGCACAGCCGCTCGGCAAGCTCCGGATAGAGCGTGTCGTAGACCAAGGCGCCTTCGCCCACGGCGTAGGACTCTTCGGTGTTGGTGCCGAAAGCGATGAGCGCGTAGCCGGCTTGGGCGAGCAGGTCGCGCGGCGCGGAGGGATTGCCGCAGTAGTTTTTGAGGAAATCGCTTTCCAGATAAACCGCCTTGCGCGCGCCGGTCTTTTTCATGCCTTGGTCCATGAGGTACTCGGCGCAGTGAACCACTTTGACGCCGGGCACGTTGCCGCGCAGGAACTCAAACGCCGAGGGCTCCGCCACCACCAGGGTTTTGCAGCCGCTGGCGGCGACCGCTTTCTTGAAGCGTGCGAAAACCTTTTTCGAAGCGGCTTCAAAGCCCAGCACCGCCAGCGCCTTGCCCGGATCGCCGCCGGCGAGCGTCGCGCAGCCTTTGTACAACTCGGGCGTGGGGCCAAAATAAAGCACGCGACCTTTGCCTTTGACGCTGAAGGTGGCCTTTTCCAGCGTCTTGGCCAGAGCGGTCACCGCGACGGGCGCGAGGCTCGCTTCCACGATGTCTCTGCGCGCCGCAAGGACTAGCCCCGTTTCGTCGTAACTGCTCACGCAGTGGAATCGATTGGCGGCGCTCAGCGCGCCGCGATAGAGCGTGTCGATGAAATCGGCATTCGACAGGTTGGCCGCGTCCATCCGGATGCGGTCGCAGATCAGCGCGCGGCCGCGCGGGGTGTCCGCTTCGCGGAAGGTAACGTTGCCCACTGGGTCGAGATGCCTGCACATGAAGCAGAAGCGGCAGGCGTTGATCACATCCAAATTCTTTTCGATATGCATGGTGTTAAACTCCTTTTCCGGGGAAGCCCATTTTGCCGGGGTTCATGATGTTGTTGGGGTCCAGCGTCTTTTTGATCGACTCCAGCACGCCGAAGGCCGGCCCGTAAAGATCGCGCATGATGCGGCCGAGCTTGAGGCCCACGCCGTGATGCTCGTTGATCACGCCGCCCTCGCGGATCGCCGCGCGGATCGCCATGTCCCAGATGCGGTTATAGAGCGCGATCGCTTCGCTCGGGTCCTTGGGCGGCTCGTCGATGATGAATCGCGCGTAGAGCATGCAGCCCCAGTCGTACCAGTGCGAGAAGTGTCCGATGAAGGTGGCCTGCGGGAAGTTGTCCTGCACGACATTTTTCATGGCCCAATAGACCTTCTCGATGTTGGAGAAAGTGGCGACCGTGTCGAGCGTGCCGAAAGCCTGCGGCATGTGAAACATGTAGGGCGGGTAGAAGAATTTGTAACGATGGTCCCACCACGTCTGCCCGGCTTCTGTCCCCAGGTCTTCGCTGGCGGTTTTCGCGCAGATGGCGCAGGCCTCCTCCAGTTCGAGATCCACGATCTTCTCCGGGCCGTCAAAGCCGAACACCAGATACGCGCCTTTGCGATCGATACCGAGCACCCGCTTGACAAGCTTGGCGGTCTCGGTCTCATCGTAGAGGCGGATGACGCAGGGGCGCAGGCGGCTGGTCATGATCTTCGATCCGGCGGTCATGGCGTCGTGCATGGTCTCAAAGAGGAATGCGTGGAACTTGCGCGAAGCCGGAATCGGGTGGATCTTCATGACCGCCCGGGTCACGACCCCCAGCGTGCCTTCGCTGCCGAGGTAAAGTTCGGTGAGGGCCGGCCCTGAAGCGTGGCGCGGCACCGGCAGGGTGTTGATGATTTCACCGGTCGGCGTCACGACTTCCAGCGACATGATCATGTCCTCGATCTTGCCGTACTTGGTGCTGAGCACGCCGGTGCCGCGGTGGGCGATGAAGCCGCCGAGCGTGGCGCAGGCGATCGAGGCCGGGAAGTGCATGGTGCTGTAGCCGGCTTTCTCGACCTCCCACTCTAAATGTTGCGTGTTGATGCCGACCTCCGCAGTGACGGTCATGGAGACCGGATCGATCTCCAGCACCTTGTTCATGCGCTTCATGTCCAGCACGATGCCGCCGTAGATCGGCAGAGCGCCGCCCTGCGAGCCTGAGCCGCCGCCCCAGGGAATGACCGGGATCTTGTGGGTGTTGGCGATTTTGAGGATCTCGGCGACCTCTTTCGCACTTCCCGGATGAACCACGAAGTCCGGCGGCGTGGGTTTCTCGCCGCGGTCGTGCCAGCACTCCGGCACCCAGTAGTAATCAATGGAATGGCCGAGTTTGTCGGCATCGTTGGTTTGGACATGGTCGTCGCCGACCGCCCAGGTCAGCTCGCTACGAATC
>MWEJ01000100.1 GCA_002071025.1 Verrucomicrobia bacterium ADurb.Bin070
TGCGACCCGTGGATGGGAAGTGGAACGACTCTGGTGGCGGCGAAGATGCGCGGACTGCGAGCCATCGGAATCGAAGCAAACGAAACCTACTGCAAGGCAGCGGTGGCACGACTCGCGCAAGACGTGCTCAGGCTGCATAACACCGAGGTGAGCCGACGCCCGTCGAATACCTGAAACCAATATGAGCACGGAAAATATAACCCAACCAGCGACGCCCGCCGAAGCCCCAAGTAAGGGCGTTGGCTCTAGCGATTTGTTAGGCGTTCCTCCGAAATTCACTGGCTGCCAGATGGA
Organism: Verrucomicrobia bacterium ADurb.Bin070; assembly: GCA_002071025.1. Classification (GTDB taxonomy): domain Bacteria; phylum Verrucomicrobiota; class Kiritimatiellia; order RFP12; family UBA1067; genus DUPH01. Next base: position 295 of record MWEJ01000100.1, read on the forward strand.
TTGGGATCGCTGGGGCCACAAGAATCATGGCGTCACGGAAACGCTAGCGGGACTTGGCGTAGGAGATTCCGTGACGCTGCCGAAGCGCTTTTGGTCGTGCGCCGGAGTAATAGCACGCCGACTCGAAATCAAGATAGCGACGCGATCGCTCGGCAGTGAAACCGAAGTGACCGTCTACCGCATAGCCTAACAAGTGAATAACCCGCACCATGAAACAACTGACTAGCGCAAAGGCCAGACTGTGGGTGGGATACAATCGTCGGCGCGCGAAGGATCGCGCGGCCGATGCTGCACGTCGACGCGAGCGAGCGGCCGAGAAACTCGCCGCGGCCGTCGCGGCATACCAGGTGCCGCCTCCGCCCAATCTCAGCCGCAAGCGCAGCGGGTTTCGCGTCACGGTCGAATGCCTCGACGACGGCGTTCGCGCCTCATTCATCACCGAGCGCACGCCGTTCGGCCTAACGATCTCGCCGAGCGATGCTGGAAGGCGCGTGGCGTGCGTGCTCCGCGAGTACATGCCATCCGCGTTGCTCACGCCTGCGGCTGGATTGTGTCTGAGGCGCGCGAGTGATGGGTGTCAAGGCAAAACCAAGACGCCGACGGGAGGGGGCGTCAGAAGTCTGCAACCTTCAACGCTTTAGACGGACCCCGCTCCTTTCAAAAAAACACGCTCAGTTTCACGATTTGTTGCCAGAACAGCTCAACTTTATGCCAAGTCGCCCACCATTCGCAAGTTACGCACGCAAGCCGCGAGCAGAAACGCAGCGCGAGTACGCCGTCCGCCGCATGTCCGCGCCCGAGCTGGCGCGTGCGGCTGAGATTCGCAGCTCTGCCGCGTGGCAGTCGATCACGCGTCGATTCATGGCGCTGCATCCGATCTGCGGCTGCTGCAATTCGCAGCTCACGCGACAGACGCACCATCTCGAGCCGGTCGAAAAGCGCCCGGATCTCGCGCTCGCGTGGGACAACCTCGCGCCGGTCTGCACCGCCTGCCACGCGCGATGCAACGCGCTGGAGCGCCGCGGCGAGGCGACGGCGCAACTCTTCGCCGGCTTCATCCGCCGGCCGCAATTCGGAGGGCTTGACTGATGGGCGCCCGCGGTCCTGCACCCAAGGACAAGCCGACGCTGTCGTTCCGCGTCGGCGTGCGCTGCCCGGCCCGCCTGACCGTGTCGCGCCCTCGCCCGAGGGCGCGCGGATTGAAACGTCGTCGAATACCATTCCCGGCGTTGATGTTGTCGTCGCGCCCTCGGAGCCGGACGTCGACGCGATTGAGCGGTACTGTCGCGCGGCGGTGAAAGAGCGCGAGCTATTCGCAGCCCTCGAGGCCGAGTCATGGGTGACCGCTGGTGACCGCGGCGGGATCAAGGTCCATCCGCTCATCACCGCGTGGCGCGCGTGCAATGCCGTCTGCCAGGAGACCGCGGCCGCCTTCGGGTTCACCCCAGCCGCCCGGTCCCGTATCCCGAAATCCGGTGCAACCGGCAAGTCCGACAACCCGTTCGCCGCACACCTGCAGAATGCCTCGTAAACCAAAACCGCCCCGCGACTCCGCCACCGCCTACGCCCGCAGCGTCGTCGCCGGAGATGTGCCAGCATGCAAGTGGGTTCGCCTCGCGTGCGAGCGCCACATGCGCGACCTCAAGTCCGGCCTCTGGCGCTGGGATGTCGACGCAGCAGAGAAGGCCATCGGCTTCCTACGCCTGCTCCGGCACTACAAAGGCGAATACGCCGGGCGCCAATTCGAGCCGCTGCCGTGGCAATGCTTCGTCGTCGGTTCGCTCTTCGGGTGGCGGCTGCTCGGTAGCGGGCTGCGTCGGTTTCGGTATTCACTTGTCGTTGTGCCGCGCAAGAACGGCAAGACGTTCCTCGGCGCCGGCGTCGGATTGTGTCTGCTCTGTGGCGACGGCGAACCCGCGGCCGAGGTGTACAGCGTCGCGACAAAGGAAGATCAGGCGCGCCTACTCTGGAACGACGGCAAGCAGATGATCCGCTTTTCTCCCGGAGCTGGCGATATCTTTCGCCGTACTGTATCCGAAATCCGACACGAGGACAGCGCCTCATTTTGGAAGCCGCTCGGCTCCGACTCTGAAACGCTCGACGGCCTCAACCCGCACGGCGTCCTCGCGGACGAGTTGCACGCGTGGAAAGATCGGCGGCTCTGGGACATCCTCGACAGCGCGCTCGGCGCCCGTCGTCACCCGCTCGTGTTCTCGATCTCGACCGAGGGCGAGGTGCGCGATGGGATTTTTGACGAACAGGTGAAGCTCGCGCAGGCCGTGTTACAGGACGATGCGCTCGCGAACGGCGCCGGCGCCAACGTGTTTGCGCTGATCTTCACGATCGACGACGGCGACGACCCGATGGACGAGGCCGCGTGGTTCAAGGCGAATCCGAATCTTGGTTGCGGGAAGTCGCTCGAGTACATGCGCGACCAAGCAGCGAAGGCCAAGCTGTCGCCCGGCAAGATGCGCGACTTCCTTGTGAAGCAGCTCGACAAGCGCGCGGAAAAGATGGTGAGTGGATGGCTGTCGCTGGCGAAGTGGGACGCGTGTGCCGGCGAGAAGCTAAAGGCCGCGGACGTGCTTCGCCGCCTCGCCGGAAAGTCTGTGTTCGCCGGATTCGACGCCTCACGCTCGCAGGATTTGGCAGCCGTCGCGCTCGCGTGGTTCGAAGGCGACATCGCGCACGCTGCTTGGCTGTTCTTCACACCTGAGGAGACGTTGCGCGAACGCGAGCTGCGAGACCGCGCGCCCTACGCGAAGTGGGTCGAGGACGGATGGATGATCGCGACGCCGGGCAACATCACCGACTATCGCGCGATCGTCGCCCACGTCGTCGAGATCATGAAGGCCGCGAATGCCGAGGCGTTCTGGTACGACCCGAGCCACGGCCACGAGGCGGCGATGGAGATCCGCGACGCGCTCGGGATGATCGGCTCCGCGAAGATTGAGGGCGGTGGCGAGTGGCACCAGGTCGCCGCGCTGGCGCAGACGTTCGCGAACTTCTCCCGCCCGTACCGCGAGATCGAGAGGCGCGTCATCGGTGGCACGTTGCGCCACTACGGCAACCCCGTCGCGCGCTGGAACATTTCTAACGCCGTCCCGCATGTCGGGCCGAGCGAAAACATCATGCTCCACAAGGGCAAGAGCACCGGGCGCATCGACGGCGCCGTGGCTCTCGGCATGGCCTTCGCTGCCGCGCTGACTATGCCAGACGCCGGGGCGACAACATCAACGCCGGGAATGGTATTCGACGACGAATGAGCACGACGAACACAACACGGGAGCACTTGCGCGCGAAGGAGCTAGCCGCAGCCCTTGGATACAGCGTCAAGACGATTTACCGCGCGAAGGCCGCAGGATTCAGGATGCACGGCGGCGTCGCAACCGTTGAGGAGTGGCGCGCGTGGCACGCCTCGCGTAGCGGAAATGTCCCGCCTTGTCCTGAAATGTCCGTTATTGATTGATGCCAAGCGGGCATCAAACGCCACGCTGTGATGCGTGGAGATTGCCGCCCGCCTCAAAGACGCCAGCCGCGCCCTCTTCGGGAAGCGCGAGGAACGCGGCACGCTCAAAGACGGCAAGGACCTGCTCGAACTGATCGGCACGACGGCGAGCAGCAAGAACGTCAACGAGACGAGCGCGATGACGATGTCCGCGGTTTACGCGTGCGTCCGAATCCTCTCCGAGAATGTCGCCAGCCTGCCGTTGCGCGTGCGGCGCAAGACAGCCAAGGGCAGCGAGGACGCCGACGAGCATCCGCTGAATCGCATTCTCAAGGACGACCCGAACGACAGCGAGACGTCGTTCGAGTGGCTGGAACGGATGCACGCCGCCCACGAGATGCGCGGCAACTGCTACGGACTCGTGAAGCGCAATGCCTACTTCGAGCCCGAGGGCATCGAGTACGTCGGCGCGAACGAGGTCGAGGTCGTGCGCGTCGGTCGTGGCCGCGGCTACAAGCTCGGCGGCAAGCTCATGCAGCCCGGCGAGATCTTGCACATCCCGAGCATGTCGCTCGACGGGCTCACCGGCCTTTCCGTGTTGAAGCAGGCGAAGGAGGGGATCGGCGTCGCGCTCGCCGCGCAGGAGTTCGGCGCCCGCTTCTTCGGCAACAACGCGCGCCCTGGCGGCGTGATCGAATTTCCGGCCGGAACTACCGAGGAACAGGCGCGGCTTTTCCTGAAGAAGTGGCGTGAGAAGCACGAGGGCCCGGCAGCGTACGGCAAGGTCGCCGGCCTCACCGGCGGCATCAAGTACCAGAACATCGGCATAAGCAACGAGGATGCCGAGTTCTTGGCGACGCGCCAGTTCCAGATCGAGGACATCGCCCGCTTCTACGGCGTGCCGCTGTTCCTGCTCCAGTCGACCGAGAAGTCGACTAGCTGGGGATCGGGCATGGAGCAGATCCAGCTGGCGTTTCAGGTGTTCACGCTCCGCCCGCGACTCGTCCGCTGGGAACGCCGGATGAACTCGACGTTGCTTTCGCAGCGCGACCGCGATGCCGGCTACTACGTCTCGTTCAATCTCAACGCGATTCTCCGCGGCGCCTTCGCGGATCGCATGGCCGGATACGTCTCTGGCCTCACGAACGGCATCTACTCGATCAACGACGTGCGGCGCCTCGAAGACTTGCCCGAGCTGCCGGACAACGTCGGCGGTATCCATCGCGTCCCGCTCAACATCGGACCGGCTGACGCGCCGGCGAAGGAGAAAGTCACCGCATGAAGACGATCCAAACCCGCGCCCTGCATGGGCTCACCGTCCGCGAGGCCGCGAAGGACTCCGGCTTCATCGGCATCCTCGAAGGCCACGCCGCCGTGTTCGACAGCGACTCGCTGCCGTTCGACGGATGGGGCAAGCCGTGGGTTGAGCGCATCCAGCGCGGCGCGTTCTCGCGCACGCTCAAGGATCAGCCTGACGTCAAGGCGCTCTGGTCGCACCGCAGCGACGCCATCCTTGCGCGCTCGCCTGACACGCTCTCGCTCGCCGAAGACGACCGCGGCCTGCGCGTCGAGATCAAGTTGATCGACACACAGCAGAACCGCGACGTCCTCGCGAGCGTCCGCGCGAAGCTCGTTGACTCCATGTCGTTCGGGTTCTCGGCCCGCTCGGTTAAGTGGGACGAAGGCAAGGATCGCGACGTGCGGACGTTGCTCGACGTCGATCTGTTCGAGGTCTCGCCGGTTGTCTGGCCGGCGTATCCCGACACCGCCATTTCCGCGCGCTCTGCGGCGTCGTTCCGCAGCCAAGACGGCACGGCCGAACTGAAGGCCATCGCCGAGGAGCGCGACCAACATTTCGCCACGGCTCGCAAGTCCACCGAGGACGCGAGCGCGGCAACCCGGGACGCCATTCGCGGGATGGCGCTTCGGTGCCTGTAATCCCCGCATCACCACAAAGGACACACATGAAGCGTTTGAAAGAACTGCTCGAGAAGCGTGGTGCGAAGGCCAAGGAAGCCCGCACCCTCTCCGACACCGTCATCAATGCCGGCCGCGCCTTCACTGCCGAAGAGCGCTCGAAGATCGAAACAATCCAGAAGGAGGTCGAGGACATCGACGCGACCATCGCGATCGAGTCCCGCCAGGCCGCCATCGAAAGCCAGCGCGCGCCGAAGCTCACCGATGGCGAACAGCGCGACATGGCCCGCTTTGACATCGGCCGCATGCTGCGTTCGATGCACGCGAGCGCCAAGGGAGCGAAGTCCAGCCTCGACGGCATCGAGGCCGAGATGGTGCAGGAAGGCGAGCGCGAGGCCCGCAGCGCCGGCATCGAGAGCGCCGGCTTGTTCCTCCCCCGCTCGTTCGTTCGCCGCTGCCATGAGCGCCGCGACCTCACCGCCACCGGGCAGACGAGCGTTGCCGGTGACCAAGGCGGCATGATCATCGCCACCGAGAAGGCCGGTTTGCTCGATGACTTCTTCAACGCTTCCGTGATGCGCCAAGCCGGCGCCACTGTGCTTGAGGGTCTCGTCGGCAATCTCGACATCCCGCGTCTCGTGAGCGGCACCGCCCCCGTGAAGAAGACCGAGAACGAAGCGGCCGGCGAATACACGCCCACCACCGCGAAGCTCTCACTCACCCCGAAGCGCCTGCCGGCCTTCATCGACATCTCCGAGCAGCTGCTCAAGCAGTCCCCGCAGGCGATCGAGGCCATCGTCCGCGCGCACATCACGAACCAGATGTTGGCCGTGCAGGAAGCCGCGTTCTTCCACGGCGGCGGCACCAGCGAGGCCAACGGCATCGCCGGCACCTCCGGCATCGGCTCCGTGGTTGGCGGCCCCAATGGCGCCGCTCCGACCTGGGCGAATATCGTCGGCCTCGAAACCGCCGTCGACGCGAACAACGCCGTGTTCGGTAATCTGCACTACGTCTCGAATGGGCAGATTCGCGGCAAGCTCAAGCAGACCGCGAAGATCAGCTCCACTGATTCGCTGACCATCCTCGACGACCGCAACGGCGGGCTGCTTAACGGATACTCGCCGCTCTGGACCAACGCCGTGAGTCGCACGCTCACCAAGGGCAGTTCGGGTGCCGTCGCCTCCGCGATCTTCTTCGGCAACTTCGCCGACTACTGGATCGGCTATTGGGGCGGCATCTCGCTCGAGCTCATCCGCGACAGCGCTTCCGCGAAGACCGGCACGTACTGCCTCGTGGCCTCGACCTACTACGACGGCGGCGTCGTCCGCCCGAAGTCGTTCTCCGCGATGCTCGACGCTCTCGGCGCCTGAGTCACGCCAACGCCATGACGCGCACGCTACGGGATTTCGTCGGACTGCACCGCGGTGAAACCGCGTGGCTGTTCGGCAAGGGTCCGAGCCTGAGTCGCTTCGACTTCGGCTCGGCCGGCCCGTTGCGTTGCGCGATCAATGAGTCCGTCCGCTACGTTCCAGCCGTCACGTACTGTTTTGCAAATGACGGCGTTCTTCCGTGGGTCGATCTCTACGACCCGACCCACGTCCTCTTTCAGCCTGCCCGCACGATTGACGATGCGGGCATGGCCAATCCTTCGAGCTTCCCGTGCGAGCTCGTCCGCTTCGAGAACTTCGCCGACACGCGCATTGCCGGCCGCACGGTTGACGACCTGCTTGCCCGCGGGCTCGCGATGCGGCATGGCACGATCGGCACCGCAATTCAGGTGTTGCACATCATGGGTGTCGCGAAAGTCGTGTGCGTTGGAATCGATGGAGTCGGCGGGCATGCAGGTCTCGACCTCCGCTCCGCTCCGTCGCCTGACTGCATTTACGCGACGATCCGCGATCGATTCATCTCGGCCGCGACGATGCTCGGGATCGAGATCGAGTTCTTCGATGCTCCGGCTGAAGTTTGTCGCACCGACGGGCTTGTCGTCGTACTCATCACACAGGGAGTCGTCGCAGGCGGGCAGGCCCGGCGCGACGGAGACATTGTTGCTCTCGATCCAGTCGAGGCCTCCGAGCTCATTCAGCGCGGAGCGGCTGAGCCGACGCGCAATTTCCCGCTGCCGCGAGTGGAGGCAACCAAATGAGCGACCGCCTCATCACTGCTCCGACCGCTGAGCCTGTCAGCGTTGCCGAACTGAAAGCTCATCTCCGCGTTACCCACAGCGCGGATGACAGCTATCTCGGCACGCTGATTCAGGCTGCGCGCGAACACGCGGAGCAGCATACGGGGCGGGCGCTCGCGGAGCAGACTCGCGAATACACGGCCGACGCATTTCCGAGCAACGGCGTTCTGCGTCTCGGGTTTGCGCCGGTCGTTTCCATTTCATCGGTCAAGTACCTCGACGAGACTGGAGAAGAGCAGACGCTCGATCCCTCCGTCTACACCGTCGACACACAAAGCGAGCCCGGCGCGATTGTGCTGAAAGTCGATCAGGACTGGCCAGACACAGCCAGACTGCCGGCCGCCGTTCGCGTGCGCTACGTCTGCGGCACTGCGGCGCGCCCACTGCTCAAGCAAGCCGTCCTTTTCATCGCCGCGCACTGGTACGAACAACGGCTCCCAGTGAACGTCGGCAACATCGTCAACGAGATCCCGCACTCACTCGCCGCGATCCTGTGGGCAAACCGCGTGTTCAGCGCGTAACCACGACAAGCCATGGCAGACATCTCAGTCACATTCCGGAAATCAATCTTCATCGCTGGGACGCCGTACGTCGCCGGCTCGACGTACAGCATCGACGAGGCGCTCATCTCGCAGTTCCCGCGCGACACCATCGTTCCGGCGGCCGAGCCAGATCCGAAGAACGACAGCCGCACGGTAGACGAAAAGATCGCGGACGCGCTCGAGAACTTTGATGGCGGCCTCACCTCCGTCTCCTCCTCCTCCATCACCGACGCCGGCACAGCTGGCATCGCGGTCTTGCAGGCCGGGACGCAGGCGCAGGTGCGGGCAGCGGCGGGCTTCGGTGGCACCGTCACCGTCGCTCAACTCAACGCAGCCGGAGCGGACGCACGCTCTGCGATGTTCTACTGCTCCGACTGCCTCACCGTCAACGGCCCCGGCTCGCTGGTCGCATGGTGCGGGCGCACTTCGACGTGGCGCACGCTGGACGACTGTTTGCTCGCGACGACGAGCTTCACGGCGTGGGTTTCAGATTTCGTCGCGAACTCAAACTCGGGTGAGTTGCGCGGCACCAAGGGTGCGCTGTTTCGCGTGTTTGAGACCGCGCCAGGTGGCGTATTTACCGGAGTCAATGACGCCACAAGCCAAATCACGGTGTACCGGCCGATGCTCTACCGCCGACTCATCACCGGCACAGACGCAAACGGATATGTCCGTGCGCTCGGAGCAACAATTGCAACCGTTGGCGTAACAGGGGTGCGGGCATTCTCCTCGCTAAATAGTTTCATCCCAAACACTACGGCGGGCGTAACAATGAGAGTTGGGCTCACAGGGCTGAGCACTCCGACCAATGCGCTGCATAGCCGTGAGTATTCGCTATGTATGGACAAAGGTAATGTGCTTGGTGAACTAAATAGCAGCAATTCTGTAAATTACTTGGGGTGCATTCGTGAATCCTCTGTGAACCTTAGCGGTTCAGGTGACACGTCTATTGCTGTCTCCACCGAAGCGACGACCGACTTGATGGTAGTCGTCGATCTCGACGCAGTAAAACTGATCGTTGGAGGAGTGGAGGCAGCGACCGGCGTTAGAACCGAGACGAGCAAGCTATACCCGTTTGCTGTTTGGTCGAACGACGGCACCTCGACGACGAGCGCAACCGCCGACATCAAAAACTTCTGCTGCGGATACCTCCTTCCGTAACCTACCATGAGAATCCAAAAGAATCCAGCTCCCGGCACGCTCGCGAACTGTTACGAGTCTCTCGACAAGGTGCCGGTTGATCCTGTCACCAAGAAGAAGATTGAAACCGAGGAGATGACCGAGGCGCAGTTTGCTGCGTGGCTCGCCGCGCAGCCTCAGCCGCCTGAGCCTCCGGGGCCGGTTCCGACGAACCTCCCGGCATGGCGTATCCGAGCCGTGCTGCGTAAGCGTGGGCTGCTCACGAGCGTCAAGTCGCTGTTGTGGCACAGTTGCTCGGCTGACGTTCGTGCGGTTGCCGAAGAGCAAATCAACGACTCCAAGTTTGAGCGCGAGCATCCGCTGATCGAGCAACTCGGGGCTGCGCTCAAACTTACAAGCAAAGACCTCGACGACATCTTCCGCGAGGCGGACGCACTCGTATGATCGCGCTTCTTCTCGCGATTGCCGCGCAGCAGCTCGGGCCTATCGACGACTGGGACGACGAAACCCCATGACCCGCCTCCTCCCCATCGCCCTCCTCGCGCTCGCCGGTTGCGTAGCGCAGCCAGCATCCAAACCTGCCGCCACCGCTGGTGCCGGCGAGCAGGTCGTGACCGCGCAGACCGTCGCGAGC
>MWEJ01000101.1 GCA_002071025.1 Verrucomicrobia bacterium ADurb.Bin070
GGACCGCACGGGCGAGGTGCCGGGCAGCCGGTTTCGGGCCAGGGTCTCTCGCCAGGCAAAGGCGGCGGGGATCACTTCCGTGCCACAGCCGTCGCCCACGCGGTAGACCGTTTCAGCGATTGCGGGCAGGCGTTTGTCGCGGAATGAGAGGCCGGGCCTGCTCATGACGGCAAGCGCCGTGCGAAGGCCTACCGTGCGCGCCTGCGCGTTGATGGCGCGAACGCCTTCAAAGAAGAGTTCCGGATAATCGTTGACGCACTCGTCGTGTTCCGCAAGCACAAGCACATCGTACGCGCCGCTGAAGAGCTGCGCGCGCGCGGCTTGGGCGTCCGGGTGATACCACCAGCCCATCAGGGTGCGGGTGAGCGTGACCGGCTCGAACGCGACCCGTACCGGTTTGCCTGGTTTGGCGGCTTTGAGCATGCTTTCGAGGTCGGAGCAGATATCGGCGGCGTTGATGCCGCCCGCCTGTTGCGGTACAGAGAGCCACGCCACGCGGATAAAGCCGTCATTGTTGCGGTCGAGGTCGGCTGCCGATGCCTGCGCGAGGCGCGGGACGGCCGCAACCGCCAAGACGGCCGCCCATGCAATCGCTTTCCACAGACCCAGGGTCATCGCACTCCTGCCGCGGCCGGGCGCGCGGGCCTGGCCTTCGAAGAGGGGTTGCCGATAATCCGCAACAGGGTGGTTTCCAGCAGAAACATTTCGGGCAGCGCGCACGTCACGAGTTTCTCCCGCAGGTCCAAGATACGGTAGCGCGCCAGGCGCAGTTCCTGAAGCGTAAAGTTGAGGGCGTGGGGCAGTTTCTTTTTCAACGCCCACGTATTCATCGCGGTCGGGTTGACGGGCAGCGCACTGAGCAGCGCGGCGGCTTCGGGCGGCAGGTTCTTGTTCCAGCCGCAGGCTCCGCCCGCACTGCCATAGACCCATTTGCGGTCGTGGGCCTCGCGCAGGATCAGCAGGTCACGCACGGCCTTTTCAAGCATCGCGGCCAGCATGACGCCGATGCCGCGCTGACCACTCAGGCGTTTGAGGGTGGTGAGGACACCCAGCGCGTTGCGCTCACCAAAAGCGTCGAGCAGGTCCCAGGCTTCGGCCTCGCGGCCGATGGAGGTGATCTCCCGCACGTCGTCGACGGTCACACGGTTGCGGTCGCCCGCATAGAGGCGCAGTTTTTCGATCTCGCTGACCAAGAGCCGGGTATCGCAGCCGACGCGCTTAAGGAATTCGGTGCGCGCAGCCGGATCCACAGCAAGCCCCGCCTTGACGAACAGGGCGTCCATGCGCTGGCCGGCCAGTTTTTCAAGTTCCCACGCCTTCAGGCCGTTGCCGAAATCCTGGACCTCGCCGTACTGCTGGCATGTTTTGAAAAACGTGGAAGAGCGCAGCACTTTGGCCGCCGTGATGATCAACGTCTGGCCGTCGAGCAAGCCGTCTTTCAGCCACGTGACAAGCTTATGGACCGCTTCTTTGGCGGCCGTCGTGTCAGCGCTGCGGCCGCCGCCGGTCAGAAAGGTCACGTCACGGAACCAGGTCACTTTCGTGGCCCCGAAAAAGCCGGGGGTCTGCACCGATTCCATGCAGGCGTCCACGGCTTTTCGAATCTCATCGACGGTGTCACGGTGCCCGTCCACAGTCTCGACGCCGAACGCGCGATCCGGCTCCGGCACGAGCTGATTGATCCGCTCGCGCGCAGCCGCATCGACGAGATAATCGTCGTCGCCGCAGATAAGGCACAGTTTCCCTTCCATAAGCCCGCTACTATAGTGAAAACCGTGGCGATTGGCGAGACGCCAATCTCACTTTCGCGCGGAAATCCGCACGGTGAGCGGGATGACGAAGGGCAGCCGGGCGCCTTTGACGAACCAGCGCGTGCCCTCGACGGTGGCCTCGGCGCCGATGTGCGGTCCGTAGGTGAGTTCCGGGGCCAGCAGGTTGCAGAGGGCCACGGCATCACCGTCCGACTCACGGGTCACGAGGCAGAAGGGGGCGGATACCGGGTCCATGCCGCCCCAGTCCAACGTGCCGCGTAGCGTGACACGCTCGCCTTGGGCAACCGTTTCATCCAGCAGGAAGCCGGTCAGTTCGGGTGGCCGCACAACGGCGCGGGGCGGAGCCGCCGGAGGCTCGATTTCCGGGGGGTGCGCATCGGGCGGCGCGTCCGGTTCAGGCTGTTGTGCAGGCGGTCGGGTCAGGGCATCGATCAGCGCACTGTAAAGATCGGGCGGTGTCTGCGGCGCGGTGCTGTCCGGCGGCCATTCTGCGAGCGGTTCGATCTGGTCTCGCAGCACCCAGAACGTCATGCCGGACGGCGGGGCGATCTTGAGCCAGTCACCGTACATGCCGCGCACCTGAACGGGGGTGCCGCGCGCAAGGCTGGCGAGCGGACGGAAGGTCATGCCCGCGCCGGCACGCACTAGACTCTTATCGGCCAGCACCTCGCCGTCACGGACCAGGTCGCGGTAGATCCATAGGGTGACCGTGTCAGGCGCTTCGACCGGCGTCCAGGGGGCGTCGGTCAACTCGCCGACGACAACGAGCACGGTTTCTGCCGGCAACCAGGCGACCGCCTCAAGCGGCGGGTTGGTCGCGGCGTAGAGCGCGAGACGCCCTTGTATGCCGCGCACACTGCTGCCGCCCCCTGTTTCGGCACATGCCGTTTCGGCCGCCAGTGTCAACAGTAACAACGGCAGGAGCGCGTGTCGTGGACTGGACGTACGGGACGTCATGGTTGTGTAAGGTGCTGCGCCGTGATGGGCCTTTTGTCCAAAACAGAAAAACCGCCCGCATACGAATCCCCTGCGGGATGCCGATACACAAGCGGTTGGCGATGAAAAAACGTGAAACCCGTCGGTACGATTACGCGTCCGGCTTGGTCTTGCGCAGACCCAGACCGCGATCGCCATCTTTCCATTGGCCGCGCTTTTTCAGCAGGTTGACGCGTTCAAAACGCTTCAACACATTGCGCTTTGCCGTAATTTTGCCCGAACCCTTTAAGCTGCTATGCTGACTCATGTGACCTTCTTCTCCTCTTCGTAACCGCCTTGGTCTGTCGGATGTAGAAACACCAAAATAGCAAAAACCGGCGGCATTTCAACCGCAATTTTAAGATGAATAAAATCAGGTGATCCGTCGCTTGGCTTTCAAGGTTGAAGAGTGGGCTGCAGACTGGCAATATAACGGTGTGTCGTGGTGTCGTTGAATCGGGGGGCAGATGGAGCCGCGCAAGATGGACAGTCTGGAGCCACAGGTCGGCGTGGGACATCGGGACGGTGATGTCGTCTACTTCCTCGGGCGGGCCTGCCGGCTGAGCGTGACGCATTCGGTCTGGAAGCGGGTCCGTCTGGAAGCGGATGTGCTGCATGTGTCGCTGGCCCATGACACAGACAGCCAGCGCGTGCGCAGGCTGGTCGACGAGTGGTTTGTGCGTCAGGCGCGCGAAGCCTTGCCGCACTGTTTCGCTGAGGCGGTGGCGCGGCATGGCTGGCGGTTGCGGCACGCGCGCGTACCGCTCGTATTGCGCGCGCCCGGCCAGCCGTGCGGCCTGCGGCTCACCGTGCGGCCAATGCGGTCGCGGTGGGGAAGCTGCTCCATGGACGGTCATGTGACGCTGAGTGCCGAACTGGTGCGTCTGCCGCAGCGGCTGGTTGAATATGTGGCGGTTCACGAACTGTGCCATCTCGTTCACCACAACCATTCGGCCGCGTTTTATTTTCAGGTGGCGACCTGTCTGCCGGACTGGCGGCAACGGCGTGCCGAATTGAGGGCGGTCGCGCACAGTCAGGCGCGGGATAAGACGTGAAAACGGTTCTGCAAGTTTTGGAGGCGACAGAGGGCGGCACGCGCCGCCACCTGCGTGATCTGGTCGGGGCGCTGGATCCGGCGGCCTTCCGCTGCGTCTTGGCGGTGTCGTGTCGGCGCGACCCCGACTTTCAGTCCGATCTGGCGGCCTGGCGCGCGCGCGGCCTGGAGGTCACGGAATTGGCGATGCGGCGCGGCGTGTCGCCGTTCGCCGATCTCGCCGCGCTCACGGGGCTGGTGCGCTGCGTGCGGCGTGTCCGTCCGGACCTGATCCACGCGCACAGCGCCAAAGCCGGTGCGCTGGCGCGGGCGGCGGGGGCCCTCTGCCGCGTGCCGGTGGTCTACACTCCGCACGCTTTTCCGTTCCTGATGATGGAGGGCGGGCCGCGCCGGCGCGCGTTCTACCGCCGGGTCGAACGGCTGGCCCGCCGCGGGACGGCGACGGTCATCGCGGTGTCCCGCGAGGAAGAGGCCGCCGCGCTGGCGCTGGGCTATGCGCGCGAACGGGTGGCGCTTATCCCCAACGGTGTGGCGCCGTGTGAAGCCGGAGCGGTCATCGTCCGCGACACGGCTGCGCTGCGGGTCGGGTTCTTGGGACGGCTGACGCGGCAGAAAGGGCCTGACCTCTTGCTGGACGCGATGCAGGAGGTGGTTGTTCATCTGCCGCACGTGCGCGTTGTTATCTATGGCGACGGCCCGATGGCCGCCCCGCTGCGGGCGCGTGCGGAGCTGGGGCCGCTGGCCGGCCATGTGCGGTTCGCCGGCCCCTCTGCGCAGCCGGACGCGGTCAGTCTGCTGCGCGGGGTGGATGTCGCGGTGGTGCCGTCGCGCTGGGAAGGGTGCCCTTATGTCGTGTTGGAGGCCTTTCAGGCCGGCGTGCCTGTGGCGGCCGCCGCCGTGGGCGGTGTGGTCGACCTGATCCGTCACGGTGAAAACGGCCTGTGCGTGCCTCCGGAAGATCCCGAGGCGTTGGGTGATGCGCTGCTCACCCTGTTGCGCGATGCCGTCCTGCGGCGGAAGCTGGCCGAGCAGGGGCGCGCAACGCTCGCCGATTTGACGTTGGCGCAGATGGTCAGCCGCGTGGAACAGGTGTATCGCGGGGTGTGCGGCGAGCCGCCCACCGAGGCTGCAGCGCGGTGACAAGGGCAGCCGCGATCAGCAACGAGCCGGCCAGCAGGCCGGCAGCGCTGGCTTTTTCGCTGAAGAGGCAGAGCGACACCGCGACGCCCAGCGGAATCTTGAGGTTGTTCATGACGGCGAGCACGCCGCCCGGCACGCGCCGCGCGCCGCGGTTCCAAAAGAGATAACTCACGCCCGAAACCACCACGCCCAGATAGAGCAGGACGGCGGTCTGACGCATCGTGGGCACGGGCGCGGCAATCAGGGCGTCGCGCAGGCCGAAAGGGAACAGGGCCGCAAAGCCGCCCAGATAGAGCCAGAAACTGGCACGGTGGTCCGCCGGCGGATGCGGCATGCGGGCCATCACTTCCCGGTAGGCGAGCTGTCCCAAGGCAAAGCAGAGGTTGGATGCTTCGACCAGCAGAAAGCCGATCAGAGGCGCTTCGGAGGAGACGCCACGCCAGACAATCACGCCGGCCCCGAACACCGCCAGCAGCGCTGCAGCCAGGTTGGTGAGGCAGAAGCGGCGCGCGATCAGATCGCTGGCCGCCGCGACATAGACCGGCGTCATGACGGTGAAAAGCGCCACCTCGTGCGATTTCAGGTAACGGTAACTCGTCATGTATGCCAGCGACATGAGGCCGAATTGAAGTGCGCCCACCACCGCCAGCGCCAAGCCGCTGCGCACCGGCACGCGTGCGGCAAACGGCAAGAAAAGCAGGACGGCGATCGCCAAACGGACGGCGGCCAGCCAAGCCGGCGGCAGGCCGGCCAGCAGGTTGCCGATCAGGCCGAACGAAAAACTCCAGATCAGAGAGGCTGCGACGAGGAAGAACATCGGGCGTATCGTAGCACCTCGACCTGTTGCCTGAGAACCGCAAAGTGCCGCCGTATTCTGGTTGTACGCCGGAGGGCTCTTTCCTATAATGAAGGCGATTGGAGAAGTCACGATGTTGAACTGGAATCCTGAATTGTACGGGCGTTCGCTCTTGCGGATGGCGGATCTGACCGATGTGGAAATGCTGGATTTGATCGATCTGGCCGTTGCCCTCAAGGCGCGGCGACGCGCGGGTATCCGCGGCGATCTGCTCAGACGGCGGCAGGTTGCACTGATTTTTGAGAAAAGCTCGACCCGAACGCGCAATTCCGCTTCGGTCGCGATCCGCGACGAGGGCGGTTCGGCGGAGTATCTGACCAAGAGCGATATCCATTTGGGTGCCAAGGAATCGGTTAAGGACACGGCCCGTGTGCTGGGGCGGATTTTCGACGGCATCCTTTTTCGCGGCTTTTCACAGGCGACGGTCGACACGCTGGCGCGTTACTCCGGCGTGCCGGTCTGGAACGGCCTGACCGATGCGTTCCACCCGACACAGATTCTCGCCGACCTGATGACGATCCAGGAGACATTCGGACGACTGAAGGGCATCAAGCTGGCGTATGTGGGAGACGGCCGAAACAACGTGGCAAACTCGCTGATGCTCGGCTGCGCCAAAGCCGGCGTCCATTATGTGAACTGCACGCCGCCCGAATTGTCGCCTGATCCGGTGCTGGTCAAAGAGGCGGTGGACGTCGCAACGCGCAACGGGGTGACGGTTGAGATCGTCAACGATCCCAAGCGGGGCGTGGCCGGTGCCAATGTGCTTTACACCGACGTGTGGGTCTCGATGGGCGAGGAATCCAAGAAAGAGAGCCGCTTGCGCTTGCTGCGTCCCTACCAAGTGAACATGGATCTGGTCAAGGCGACCGGCAATGCGAACGGCGAGTTGATCTTCCTCCACTGCCTGCCGGCCTTTCACGACCACGAAACCGCCGTGACGGCCGAGAGCGGTGCGCTGGAGGTGACCGACGAGGTTTTCGAAGCCCCCTTCTCCAAAGTGTTTGACGAGGCCGAAAACCGCATGCACACGATCAAGGCGCTGTACGTGTCTGCCATGGCTGATCTGTCCGCGCTGTGACGGGGGTGGTTCGGAGCGGGAGGTGATATGTCGAAACGATTGGCGAACATCGCATGGGAAACCTTCAGCGCATTGCCGCTGACGGAAAAGACCCCTTTCTTGATGCAGCCCGACGGCGTGCCGTATCACACGCTTTTCGCGCAGCAGTTTGATTACGCATTGCTCGACCAGCTCGCGACGCTGGCGAACGAAATCCGAGCGATCGCCAAGACCCGTGTCGGCGCGGAGTTTCTGCGCCAGCAGGTCACGCACAAGCGCGCCATGCTCTACTTTTCCCAGCCCAGTTCGCGCACCTTCCTCTCGTTCGTTTCGGCTTGCCAGATCCTGGGCGTCCAGACCGGCGAAGTGCGTGACACCGCCATCTCGTCCGAGTTCAAGGGCGAGTCGCGCGAAGATTCGGTGCGTACGTTCAGCTCCTACTTCGACCTGATCATCATGCGCACGCCGGAAAAGGGTTTGGCCGAGCACATGGCCTGGGTGCTCTCGAACTCCGACCGCCCTATCCCGATCATCAACGCCGGTTCGGGGAAAGACCAGCATCCGACCCAATCGCTGCTCGACATCTACACCCTGCTGCGTAGCTTTGAGCGCGGCGGCGGATTGCGCGACAAGACCATGGTTTTCTGCGGCGATCTGCTTCGCGGCCGTACGGTGCGCTCGCTCTCGTACCTGCTGACCAACTATCCCAACATCCGCCAGATTTTCGTGGCGCCCGAGCCGCTTCAGGTCGGCACGGACGTTCTGGCAATCCTCGAGCAGAAGGGCGTGCCGTTCTTGCGGACCGACAACTTCCATGCGGCGATTCGCGAGGCCGACGCGGTCTATATGACGCGCATTCAAGACGAATGGGACAACGCCAAAGGCGAGAGCGCCGCGATCGACACCCGTCGTTTCAAGTTCGGACCGGCCGAGCTCGCGCTGCTGCCCCCCCGTGCCATCATCATGCATCCGTTGCCGCGGCGTGATGAAATCGCAATCGCCGTGGACAGCGATCCGCGCGCCATGTATTGGCGGCAGATGCGTAACGGCATGTGGATACGCACAGCCTTGATCGCCATGACCTTCGGCTGCGAAAAACGCATCCACGACTATTTCCGACACAACCATTGAGCGGAACGCGACGGGCGGACTTTATTGTTAAATCGTTTTTTCATGACACCTGTCTTTGCATACAAAACACTCGCACACGTTCCGCGTACGGTCGCGCATGTTGTCGCCGGCACCCTTTTGGCATGTGCGACCGCCCTGGCCGATGCGCCCGCCGGCCGAACGCCGGATCATGTGGTCAGCCGTTTCCGGCTCGGCCCCTTTTTCGAATACAGCGCCACGCGCGACGGCGCAACCTTCTGGGCCGTGCGGCCGTTCTATTCCAAGGTGCAAGACCCGGTGATCGACACGCGCGTGACGGATGTGGTTTGGCCGCTCAGCACCTTTCACCGCGACCGCGAGCAGGCTTGGTGGCGCTTTCTGCTGGCTTACGGTTCGGATGATGACGTCGCCTGCGACGAGTCCGCATGGAAATTCGCGTTGCTTCCGCTCTGGTTCCAGGGACGCCGCAGGCTGGGCGAGGAGTATTGGGCGCTTTTTCCGATTCACGGCCACTTGCCGCATCTGGCCTTGATGGACGATGTCGACTTCACGTTGTTCCCTTTTTATTTCAATTACGAGGTCAATGGCGTCGAACGGGTCTACACGCCCTGGCCGTTCTATTCGCGCCTGACGGAAAACCCGCACTTGCGCGAAGAGGGGGTCTTCCCGCTCTGGTGCCGGCAAGTCAACACCAAACGCCTGACGGATCGCCGCTATGCGTTCTGGCCGTTTTGGACCTCGGCGGTTTACGGCGGCGAGCGCAACCCGGGGACGTCGTTTCTCCTCTTCCCGTTCTACGGCGAAGTCAACCGCAGCAACGAGACCCAGCGCATGGTGCTGCCGCCCTTCTTTTCCTACGCGCGCACCGATTCGGCGGAGCGTTGGCGGATGCCGTGGCCTTTCTATCAGACGCATGAGACGTGGGCGACAGCCACCACGAAGCCCTCGCTGAAGCGCTCCTATTGGCCCTTTTACGGTAACGTTGCCGGCGACGGCGACCGCCGCTGGTATGCGGCATGGCCGCTGATGTGGCATTCAAGCTCGGAGAGCAAAAACCGCCGCGCCGAGCGTACGCGGTTCTTTCCGTTTTACGCGCATGAGACGGTCTGCAAGACCGATAAAACCGGTGAGTCGTACGAGGCCGAACGCTACACGCGGGTCTGGCCCTTCTATGCACGCGAGGCGACGCCGGAGCGCACGCGCCTGCGCGTCCTCGAACTCAATCTGATCCGCTACAGTGGGGGCGTCGAACGTAACTGGGCGCCCTTCTGGACGCTCTATGAGCGTTTCGGTGCGCCAGACGGGACCGCGCGACACGACCTTCTTTGGGGGACGGTGCAATGGACCACCGGGACAATGGGAAGAGACAGATGAAGTTTCCTCTCAGCAATCCGTGGCAACGCCAGCTCGCCCTCAAACCGGAGACGAACGGTGCCTGGTGCGGCGGTCGCGCCTACAATCTGTAAGACGTCTAGTACTCTGTACGGCTTAATAATTCGGACAGGATTACATGATTTTCATGATGTAACTGATTGATTCCAATCATGTTAATCCTGTAATCATGGCTAGAAAAAACCGGCGTTTTTGGTTTTACAGACTACTAGGGTGCAGGCCGCCAACGGCGTCACCATGGCGGCCCTTTCGTTCAAGCTGGTCACGCCCTGACAACAGGGCCGACGCATCTAAATTTTTGGTTTTCGGCAGGGTTATCGGCTGTTCACCCTAGATTTCCGTCCGTTTGGCGACCGATTCGGCGTATTCGTCGGCCAGTTTGAGGAACTTCCGGTATCCGGCGATGGCCTGCCGGAGCGGCCGGACCTTTCCCGGCGGCACGTATCTGACGACGTTGCGCCCCCCTGACCACGTCTGGTGGTTGTAGTAGGTTTTCCCGGACGCGGCCTTCCTCATGGCGCAGAGCGTCCCCCTGGCCATGGCGGGGATGGCCGCGATATCCCGTAAAATCCGTTCTGGCGTTCTCATGGGCAATAGTATATAGTATCCTATATATGAACGCAACACACATTTCCGACGGTGCCGCGGCCTCCGCTCCGGCGAGTCTGACCGAATGCCTCCTGGCGATCACCGACCCTCGCGTCGACCGGACGCGGCTGCACAATTTCGGCGACATCGTCTCGCTGGACGGCAAGGCCCTGCGGCGCGCGGCGGGAAAGACGGGCGTCCCCTTCATTGTCAAT
>MWEJ01000102.1 GCA_002071025.1 Verrucomicrobia bacterium ADurb.Bin070
AGAGACCGGCAGTAAGCCCGTCGCTTTTTTCTTCCCTTATGGCGATTACGGACAGTATGAAGAGCAGGCCAAAGTCGTACGGGTGACCAACATGCATCAGGTCGGCGCCCATTATGACTTGGGATTCATCCTCGGCCAGTTGGCGCTCAACACGCGCCACAGCGATCCGCGCCGCCTCAACCGGCTGCTGGTCAATCCCGCCTGGAGCCCCGACGAATTCATCCGCAAGCTGGAAACCTTTTGGCCGGTGGAGCCCGGACGCGGCAGGGCGCGCGGCACGTGCGAGGTTGAGCGATGGATCGGCGAGTGGGGCGATGTCGCCGCACGCGACGGCGAACTGAGGCTGCGCGCCATCCCGCCTCAGAATCCGGTGATGACCGTGCGGCAGTCGCCGGTCTCGGCCACGACCGGCGCCAAGACCTGGCTGGCCGGGAGCGACACGTTCGAGGACGGTTTCTTTTCGATCCGCTTCCTGCTCAAACGCGGGCGCTTCGGCGTTTACCTGCGCGCAACCTCGAAAGGCGAATATGTCTATTTCAGCATGGACGACGCAGGCAAGGTCTCGGTCCGCCAGCGCCTTCAGGATATGGACGAGCTGATGCTGGAGACCGATGCGCTCGCCGGGGAACTCCGGCAGAGCCACGAGCTGTTGCTCTGCCTGCGCGATAACCTGCTGTTCGCGCGGCTCGACGGCGAAACGCTTTTCGGCGGCCGGGTGCCGTTGCGCGGCGAGCCCCAGCCCGGCATGCTCGGCGTGGGCATCTGGGACCCGCTGCCGGGCATGGCCGCCGCCACGATTCTGGATGCGCGCCTGGTGGGACGGCGTGACGCGCTGGTCACCTGGACGCCGGATGTCGCGAAGGATGTCGGCTACCTGACCCAGTGGCTGAACGAGCACGGTTACCAGTTCAATGTGCTCGCGCCGCCGTGGCTGGATGTCTACGAAAGCGCGCCGATTACCTTCCCGGTCTGGGATCGCAAGGCGCTGAGTCTGCTGGCCCGCACCAACAACATGAAGATCCTGCCCCAGGTCCAAATCCGCGACGCCACGCTGCTGCAGAAAGTGGCGCCGGCCGATATTGTGGAGCGGGCGATGGAGCACGGGGTGGACGGGCTGTATGTCGACACCTCGTCCTGCGCGCCCGAACAGGTGACTGCGCTGGTGACGTGGTTGGTCAGACTGCAGGACGCCATGATTGCCAAAAACATCCAACTGGTATTGAAGCTGCCTGTCGCCATCGAGTCGCTGCCTTCGGCCGGCAACATTCTCAAGCTGTTGCCAGGCGTGCTGCTGGCCGGCGATTTTCAAGAACCTCCTTTCGGACTCTCTGAGCGGCAGGTGTTTGGCATCACGCGCGTCCTGCCGTCAGCCAGCGACGAGACGCTGTCGCTCTACTATCAGATTTCGGACCTGCTCGCCGTCTACAACGACGTGTCGCCGGACGCCAAACGGGAGGAGCTGCGTCAACAGGGCTTTGACGCCTTCACCGCCGGTGACTACCAGGCAGCCATCCGCATCTGGAGCGAGTGGCTCAAAGCCGATCCGCGGAATGCCGAAGCGCTGGCGCTGATCGGCGACGCCTGGCTGAGGCTCAACATGCAGGACAAGGCGCTCGAGGCCTATACGCAGAGCCTTGAAATCAATCCCGGTCAGATGAATCTCGCGATCCGCCACGCGCGCCTGCTCGAACAGTTGAACCGGGTGGACGAATCGGCCGACCTGCTGAATGCTTACGCGCGCGCCTTCCCGGACAGCCCGGCCGTGACCATTGCCCAAGCGCAGTGGCTGGACCGCCACCGCCAGCGCCGCGAGGCCCGCGGGGTCATGAAGGGATTGGTTGAACGCCATCCTGAAAACATCGAGGCGCGGTTGATCCTGCAAACGCTGCTGGATGAGCCGGTCGAGCGCTACGCTAACATGCATGAGCTGCTGGCGATCGGGCGCGGCGCCGAGACCCACCTGTTCGGCTTCGGTCGCGACATCTTCGCCGCTGAACTCCTGACTATTCCCGAGGCCAGCGTCTTTTTCGATTTCGTGCGCGGGACGGCGGCCGAGTCGCCCAACAAGAAAACGCGCGAGCTTTACCAAAGTTTTCTGCCGCTGACCGAGAAGATCACCGAAAACTTTGTCATGAACAAGCTCTCGGACAACTGGATCGCTTTCGGCGGTTTCCGCCCCTCCGCCTTCGGCCGCTATGAACTGCGCGCGGGGTCGGACATGTCCGAAGCCTTTCTGCGCCTCAAGAAATCGGAATTGCTGCGCGACGGTTTCATCGAGGTCACGCTGGACGAATCGGCCGGCGCCTTCTGGCTGTATGCGCGGCGCTGCTCAAAATCCATGGTGCGCTACGGGTATGACGACGAAGGCTTCATCCGGATCCAGACGTGGCTGAACGGCGAACTGCGTACCTACGAAAGCCGCCCCTGGCTGCGCCCGCCCGGCTCGGTGAAGCTGAGGCTCGAAGTCCGCGGCGACGGCGCGGTGGGATACGTCAACGGCAAGCCGGTTTTCACCACGCCGCTGGTGATCCCGCAGGAGGTCTGCTACGGCTGGTGGAGCATCGCGCCGTTCTCGCCGGAGCTCGGGCTGGCGCGCGCGCGCATCGCGCGGATCGACTGCGGTCCGCTTGCGCCGACGGTCCTGCTGGTTCCGAAGATGCCCGACACCGAGCTGCGTGCCGCGCTCGACTCCGTGCGCCTGCACGTGCGTGACCTGTCAGCGGTGGCGCCGGTGGCCTTCACCCAGCTTGCGGACGGGACCATCCCCACCGAACCGGACATTGAGCTGTCGCTCTTTAAAATGTTTTGCACCTTCCATCGGCTGCGCCTCATGCCTGTCGTGGACCTCGCCTATTTCTCGGAAATCCTGCCTGAGCACTTGACGGCGCTGATTCTGAAACACCGGTTGCCGGGCATGATCCTGCGCGTGCGGACACCGCCCGATCCGGCGTGGATCAGTAAGATGGAGAAGATGATCGAGCAGACCACGGCCGATTTCATCGTGGTGCAGCAGGAGGAGTGGAATTGGCCGCGGCATGATCAAGACGAGGTGCCCGACCCGAAGCAGGAGATCGCCCGCCTGAAGAAACTCTCCAACGTGAAGGTGCGCGAGATCCAGCGGGGCAATCTGATGCTGCACCCGATCCAAGACGTCTGGGACGTGCCGCTGTATGCCTATCCGGAATGGTCCGCCAAAGAGGCTAAGGCCGAACGCGAGGGCGTCGCGCCGCGTCTGGTGGTGCTGCCGCGCAGCTTCCGCGCGTTTGCGCGCGACACCGCGCCCGCCGCCGCAGCGGCCTTCACCCAGGTCGGCCTGCCGGCTGTCCCCGCTGCCGCCGCGCCGACGCCCGCGCCGACGCCCGCGCCGACGCCCGTGGACAAGCCGGCTGAAGCCGTGCCGACGCCCGAGCCCGCAGATAAGCCGGCTGAAGCCGCGACCCCGGCTGCGCCGGGCGTGCAGGGGCAGAAGCAGCCGCCCGAGCCCGCCGCGGCCGAGCCGCCCCCGGTGCCCGCCGCCGCGAAGGCGCAGGCGCCTGAGCCGCTGCGGCCGGTGCACGACGGCGCCACCGGCGTCGTGACGCGGGCGGAGTCACCGCTTCCTTCCCCTGTTCAGGAAGTGCCCCAGCACACCTCGTTGTGGCATCGGTTGCGTGCGAAATTCGGAACCGGCGAGCCGAACAGGCGCGAAGGCGCAGAGACGCCTGCGGACAAGGGATCGGCCGCTCAATAAGGGACATCCATGCTGTTTCCGACAACTGTTTTTGCGCTGTTCTTCGCGATTGTTTTTTCACTGCACTGGGGGTTGGAACGCATGCCGCGCCTTCGAAAAGGCGTGCTGCTGGGGGCGAGTCTTTTCTTTTACGGCTATTGGAGCTGGAAGTTTGCGCTGATGCTGTTCGCATCGGCGGTCTTGAACCATGCTGCGGCGTGCTGGATCGACCGGACCGCCGAGCTTCGCGCGCGGCGCCGCGGCGTCGCGGTCGCGGTGGCGGCCAACCTGCTGGTGCTCGGCATTTTCAAATACACCGGTTTTCTCTTCACCAAGCTGCTGGTCCCGCTCGCGGTTCCGCTCTGCGCCCGCTTCGGCACGACTGAACAGTTGATCACGCTGCAGGAACAGGTCCTGCCGGTGATCGAAAAAATCGTGTTGCCGGTCGGCATCTCGTTCTATACCTTCCAGGCGCTCAGCTACGTGGCCGACGTGTATTGGCGCAAAACGCCGGTCGCCGCGTCGGTGTTGGACTTCGCCAACTACCTGGCCTTCTTCCCGCAGTTGGTGGCCGGGCCGATCGTCCGCGCGGCGGACCTTCTGCCGCAGATGGGACGTTTCCCCGACCGCTCTGTGCGGCTCGACACCGGCCGCGCGGCGACGCTGATCCTGGGCGGGCTTTTCAAAAAGATGGTCGTTGCCAATTGGCTGGCCCAACATCTCGCCGATCCGGTTTTTGCCATGCCGGAGACCTACGGCGCAGCCGACCTGCTGCTCGGCGTGTATGCGTATGCACTGCAGATCTATTGCGATTTTTCTGCCTACTCGGATATCGCGATCGGCTGCGCGTTGCTGCTCGGGTTCCACTTCCCGATCAATTTCCATGCGCCGTATTTCGCGGTGACGCTGCAAGAGTTCTGGCGGCGCTGGCACATCTCGCTCTCCACGTGGCTGCGCGATTACCTCTACATTCCGCTGGGCGGTTCGCGCGGTTCGGCCGCGCGCACGCGCGTCAATCTGCTGCTGACCTTCCTGCTGGGCGGGCTGTGGCATGGCGCGGGGTGGACGTTTGTGCTGTGGGGCGCGTTCCACGGCTTGTATCTGTCGCTCGAACGTGTGGCCCGTCGGCTCATGGGGCTGCCGGAGAAGCCGTCCGAGAATCCAGGCCGGCTCTGGGCGCTGCTGGGGCGCGTGTGGATCTTCCATGTGGTCTGTTTCTCCTGGATCCTGTTCCGGTCATCCTCGCTGCCGGTCGCGGGCGAGCTGCTGCGCGGCCTGTGCAGGTGGGAGGGCGACTGCCGGCTGCTGACCGGACGGGCGCTGTTGGTCCTTGGAATCGGCTTTGCCCTGCAACTGCTTGATGGCATGCGCCCGCGACCGGTCTGGGACCGGGTGAACCGCTGGCCGGCCTGGCTGCAAGGGAGCGTGGCGGCCGTGATCCTGACGCTGATTCTCGGCGCGGGGCCCAGCGGGGTTGCCCCCTTTATCTACTTTCAGTTTTGAACGGAGGCGCGATGCACGTGCAGCACTTGACAGAGGACTCGCAGCCGAGCGGAAACACCGGACAGACGGTAGCCCAAACGTGTTTTTTTGTAGGAGTCTTTTTCGCCCTTTTGCTACTATGCAATGGCGTTGCGATGTATCAGAGCGCCGGCCATCTCGAGTATGGTCCGGCCCGTGATTTCTGGCGGATGGTTTTGCGCCCTGTCGACCGGGTGTCGCGGTTGACCGGGCTCTGCCAGGTGAGGGGATGGACGCAAACGACGGTGGGCGAATGGCTCAACCAGCCGAACAAGGAGTAGCACGATGACCAGACGAACGATGACGGCCCTTTTCGCAGGATGCGCACTGGCTTTCGCTTCAGGCGCGGCACGGGCAGCCGACGGCGCGCCGGTTCTGATGATCGGCGATTCGATGATGCGGCTCTTGGGAATCGCGATGGAAAAGGAATTGAATGCGGCCGGGGTTGCGCCGGCCGCCACTTTCTCTTCGCTCGCGTCGGGCCTGGCGCGCATGGACGCCTTTGATTGGTTCGCAAAAGTGGACGAGCTGATGAAGCAGCACAAGCCTGCAACGGTGGTGGTGTCACTGGGTGCGAATGACCGGCAGTCGCTCAAAGATTCCACCGGCCGGGTGGTGCCGTTCGGCCAGCCTGACTGGGAGCGGGAGTACGGCTTGCGGGTCGGACGGATCATGGACGAGTTGATCAAGGGCGGCGCCACGCGCGTGGTCTGGCTGCTGTTGCCTGACATGAAAGAGCCTGCGCAGCAAGAGTACGCCCAATCGGTCAATGCGCTCTTCAAACGCGAGGCGGCGACCGAGACGCGCAAGGAGAAGGTGGTGCTTTTTGATATGGCGCCGCTGCTGACGCGCCGTCCCGGCACCTTCTCGTTGTATGTCATGGCTCCGAACGGCGCCGCGCTGACGGTCCGCGATCCCGACGGCATTCATCTCACTAACGTCGGCTCGAAACGGGTCGCGCAGTCAATCGTGCAAACGTATTGGAAAAAATAACCGCAGTGCCGCACGGGGGAATTATGAGACCGACATTCCGTTCTGGCGTGACGATGCTGGGTGTGGCGCTGGCAGCGTCAACACTGACTGCTCAACCCCACGCAAAAACGGTTGGGCACGCGCCGATCCCCCTGTCTGAAAGTGACAGCACGCTGGACCGAGCAGCCATGGAGGAGGCTATTGCCGAGGCGCGCGCGACGGATGTCGCCACGTCCGCACCTGCTGCCCTGCTTTACCGCGGACTGATGCTGTCTCAAGAGGAGAAATACGCGGAGAGCATTCCTTTCCTGGAAGAGGCGTTGCGCCAGGATCCCTCGCTGCAGGCCGGTTGGGAAGCCTTGGGCTGGGCGTACATCCGGACCGAACAAAAAGAAAAAGCTTGGCGACTGTGGGAATATTTTCAACAGCTTATGCCGGATCAGTGGATGCCGTATAACCTGCTGGCGCAGAGTGCGATCATGCAGCAGGATTGGCGGGCTGCGGACACCCACTTTAAAAAGGCGCTGAAACTGAAGCCCGACCTGTTTGACCTGAGCTTCTGGTATGCGCAGAATCTCTTGCGTATCGGCGAGCCTGCTGAGGCCGAGGTCATCTTTCGGAAATTGATCAAACAAGAACCGGACCGCTTGGATATCCAGATCAACTTGGCGAATCTGCTCACACATAAACTCGAGTATGACGAGGCGGTGGAACTCTTTCGCCACATCAATGAGGAACTGCCCGGCAACACCGGGTTCATGATGGATCAGGCGGTGCTGGAACTGCGCATCGGCGAGTTAAAGCGCGCCGATCAACTCTGTCTGGATGTGCAGGCGCTCGAGCCGGAAAATCTGCGCGCCATGACGTTGCGCGCGGATATCGCTGAAATCATCGACCTGACTGAACTCAGCGTGGAGCGTCTGCAGAAAGTGATCGATAACACGGTGGATTCCGTGCAGCGCGGAAAATTGCGCCTGCGCATGGCGAACCGGTGCCATGTGCTCAATCAGCGCAAGCCAGGTCTGTTTACGACGCACTTCATCTTGGACCAGATCCGACAGGCCATTGACGAAGTCCCTGAGGACATCACGGCAAAAATTCTGTATGCCGAACGGCTTTTTCAGGCGCACCGCTACGAAGAGTGCAAGTCGTGGGCCGTCCAAGTCCTCGAGAGATACAACCGGCACAACACGCGCGCGAAAAGCCTGCTGTTTGAGTTGGCGCTCGCGGAACGCCGCTTCGAGGATGCCGAACAGATCCTGCATGACCGCTTCTCAAACTTCGATCCCACGGATCCGATGCGGTATTACTACGAGGCGCGTCTGTTCGTGGCGCAGGGCGCTTACCGTGACGCGCTCAAACGGCTCGACAAAATGGAGGCCGCTGCAGCGCAGGGTTCCGTCTTTACGTTGCTCTACCATGATCTGACCGAAAGCGACTGGATGCCGGTTACGTCGGTGCGGCGGCTGCATGAGCATCTGGCCGCCCTGAAGCGCGAGGGCTTCGTCATTGTCTCGCCGACCGACATTCCGTCGGTCATCGGTCTTGCGTCTGGCGAGCGGCGCGAGGATCCGGAGCCCGAAGAGGAGTCCGTGCCTTGGACCGCGCGTTTCATCGACCAGGTGCGCTACGGCATCACGGGAGAGAAGAAATTCAAATCCGGCAAAAAAATACGGACGCCTGCCCGTCCGATGAAGGTCGTCTCGGTGACCTTTGATGATGCCTTGCGGGCGGCCTTCGCCCTAGGCGCTCCAGTCGCCGAAGAGTTCGGTGTGCCGTTCGGGATGTTCGCGATCACCAAGCCGAATGAGCAGTATGTGCCGTCGGTCGCCGGATGGAACGAGATGCGCGCGTATGCCGCGTCCGGTAACTGGGTCATCGGCAGCCATCTGTATGGTGCGCACGACGAGCGGGCGACAGACAAAGAGGGCAAAGCGATCAGGATGAGCCTGCCCAACCGGCTCTGGCTGCCGGAGAAGGAGCGTTTGGAATCCATGAACGAATGGGACCGGCGCATGCGCAACGAGTTTCGTCAAAGCCGTAAAATCCTTCAAGATGAGATGGGGGATGAGAACAGCCCGGTCGGTCTGGTGGCCTACCCCTATGGCGACATTGGCCAGGAGAGCGCCTGCAACCTCTCTCTGCTCAAGAATCCCATGCAAAGTATCGTTTCCGAGGCTGCTCGCCACTACCAGGTCGGCTTTCTTCAGGGCATGAGCGGCTACACCGTGGCCGGCGACAATCTCCTCTTGGTCCGCCGTCACGAGCCGGACTGGACCGACGAAGGAGCGGATGTCGTGCGGCATGCATACGAGTACCATCCGATGTTCATGGCGCGCCGCACGCGGGTCGAAATCGCCTACCTCATGAACAAGCCGCATCTGGCCGACGAGATGCTGGATCTGCTCAAGCGCGACGGCTACCCCGAAGAGCTGTGTCGCAAGATCACGGTGGAAACCCGCGCGCACTTCCGCAACCGTCCGCAGCGCGATGTTCAGCCGCTCGTGGCCTCTTCCATGGTCGCGGTGGAAAGCGCCGCCGGCGGCGGCCAAACCGCGCCGACGCATGCCGCGCAAACGATGCAGGGCGTTGCCCGGGACCCCGACGCGCCGATCGATCCGACTGCGCGCGAAGCGGTCGCAGGACGCACGTCGGATCTCGCCGAATATGAGCGCATCAATGCGTACCAAGAGGGCACTCCCGACCCGTGGGTCTACCTCTCGCGTCCGTTCATCGGTGGCGAGGTGTCGCACAGCAAGGCCAATGATCAATTCGAAATCTTGCGTTACGGCGGACGCGGCGGGCTCAACCTCAACCGCAACTTGCAGCTTTCAGCGGAGTATTTCGAGAGCCGCATCGAACAGCGTATCCGGCCGCGCTGGAATGCGGTCTCGTATGACCCGGACGACATGACCAGCTACCTGTTTAAAGCGCTCAAACGCGAGGCGCGTGGAAGGCTCTCCTACCGGACCGCCAGTGGCGCGACCCTCTCCGGGTCACTCGGCGTCGCGAGCCTTGATCCCGATTATGATGAGGATGATCTCTTCGACATCGATATGGAAGACAGCCCGGACAGCGACGAGTTCGATGCGGCCGATGACGAGAATGAAGTGATCGGCGATCTCGCCGCGCACTGGGCGCCGCGCGATGACCTGACCCTGTTTGTCTATTACACGCGCGATCTGGTGACGTCCTCGGTGAAGGCGCTGACCTCTGATTCCGTCGGCGCCGTCGCGCGCTGGAAACCGTCCGATACGTGGATCGTCAATCTGCGCAGCCAGTATTGGAGCTACGAAGACGACAACGCGCTCTTCTATGTCCAGGGTGAATCGTTCTGGGAAGTCATGCCCGACATCGGCGTGTGGAGCGGGCTTGATCTGTCGACCGTGTCGTCCAGCGACGCCAGCGATTTCTATTGGACGCCGTATTGGGATCAGCGCCTGCTGGGCGTGCTGCGCTATCTGCAGGCATGGCAGGGCTACACCTTCCGCTTCGATCTGATCGGAGGGTTGCAACGCGAAGACGCGCGCCCGCTGCGGCGCACCGAGGACGAGGGGCTGAGCGGCAAGACCGACTGGGAACTGGTGTGGGGCGCGTCGTCGACCTACAACAAGCGACTGGGCAATTACTTCGATCTCTTCATAGACGGCAGCGTGATGGCCCTGCGCGAGTACATCGACCACCGCTTCCTGATCGGCTTCAACCTCGGCTTTTGATGACGGCGTGACGCACTGCCGGGGTGCGGACGGCCGCGTCCGCGAAAGGGCCGGCGGATGATACAGGAGCTGTCGTTGGCAAGGGGCCTGGCGGCAGCCTGAGGTCGCCGTTCACCGGGCGCAACGGCCGATGACAGTTCCGAATCCGTCCAGCGTAAACAGCGCCGCAAGCACGGCGTTGACACGCGACACGCCCCAGGCTTTATCCAGCCGGTTGAGG
>MWEJ01000103.1 GCA_002071025.1 Verrucomicrobia bacterium ADurb.Bin070
TCGCGGTCAGCCTCGGCCAGCACGTCGCGATGCTTCATGGCCTTGTCCTCGGCCTCGGCCTTCGCCTTTTCGTTGAGGGCCGGGTTACGCGCCTCCTTGACAGCCTTCTCATACTCTTCGCGCAGCTCTTCGAAGCGGTCGCGCTGCTTGTCGAGTTTGGCCTGGAACTCCTTTTCGGTGTCCTGCATCAGCTTGCGGTCGCGCTCGCGGCTCGGGTGGAAACGCACCAGGTCCACCATGTTGACCACTGCGGTCTTTTCCTGCGCCAGCATTACGGTCGCGGCCAACACCGCAGCCAGCATCACCATCATCTGTTTCATACGTATCCTTT
Organism: Verrucomicrobia bacterium ADurb.Bin070; assembly: GCA_002071025.1. Taxonomy (GTDB): domain Bacteria; phylum Verrucomicrobiota; class Kiritimatiellia; order RFP12; family UBA1067; genus DUPH01. The sequence continues at coordinate 332 of MWEJ01000103.1, forward strand.
TTGCCACAAGGCAAACGGGCGGGCGGACGAACCGCCCGCCCGCCTTCAGGTCCTTATTCAAAGCCGATCGCGAACGAGAACACCTCGTCGTCCGTGTAGTCATCATCCTCGACCACCGGCACCGCGAAATCGAAGCGGATCGGGAAGCCCGGGATGTCGATGCGCAGGCCCACGCCCGCGGTCACGCACACGTCGGAAAGCTCGGGATCAAAGGCGTCCTCGCCGATCGAGCCCACGTCCATAAAGGTCGCGAAGCGCACCGCCTTGAAGACCGGGATCGTGTACTCCGCCGTGAGCAGCGCCAGCGTCTCGCCGCCGATCGGGGCATGGCCCTTGCCGTCGTTGCCGCGGAACACCTTGGGGCCGATGTCGCGGTATTCGACACCGCGCACGGTGCGCGGGCCGCCGAGGAAGAGACGCTCGTAAATCGGCACCTCGTCGTCGCCGTAGGAGTCCACGGTCTCGACGCGGCCGCGCAGGCTCAGCACGTGCTTGTGCCACGGCATGCGGAACCAGTGGCGGTAGTTGGCGCCCAGCTTGTAGTACTCGGTCTCGCCGATGCCGCTTTCGGAAGCCTCGCCGAAAACGGTCGTCTGGTAGCCTTTGGTCGGGATAAAGGCGTGATCGCGCGTGTCGTGTGCCCAGTACAGACGCAGCACGCTGTTGAGGGCGTCGCCGAAATCATCCTCTTGCCACTTGAAGTACTTGTCGGCATCACCGTCCCAGCTATCGGGCACTGCGGACTCCGTGCCATCGGCATCGGCGTACCATTCGCTGTTGTTGACATCGTCCATCTCGACCAGCTCGAGGGTGTAGCGCATGCCGACGCGGCCGACCTTGACGGGATAGGAGAGCCCGACCGAGCCGCCGGTGCGGATCTCGTCGTACTGATCGTACCAGCGCATGCGGCGGTAGGCCTCGACGGTCAGCGCCAGCGGCCTGTCCATGAACCAGGGCTCGGTCCAAGAGACCTCGGCGGTCTGGCGGCGCGAGCCGAGTTCCACGCCCAAGCGCGCCTTCTGCCCGCCGCCCGTGAAGTTCGGCCAGTTCAGAATGTCGAAGTTGCTCTGCGTGATCTCCATAAAGCCGACCACGTTATCGATGCTGGAGACGCCGGCGCCGACCATGAAGTTGCCGGTACGCTGCTCTTCGACCTCATACACCAGATCGCGCACGCCGGCCTTATCGGTCTGCTCGGAGTAGTGGCGCACGGTCTTGAAATACTGCAAGTTCTTCAGGCGGTTCTCGCTGCGCTCAATGCGCGGCTCGTTCATGATCTCACCGGGGCTGACCATCACCTCGCGGCGGATCACCTTGTCCTTGGTCTTGTTGTTGCCGCGGATCACGATGTTGCGTATGTAGACCAGTTCGCCCTCGCGCACGTCATAGGTGATCGCCATGCGGCCCGGCTTGCCCGGCACGGTGTCTTTGACCGCACGCACGGCGGTGTCCACGTAGCCGCGCGACCCGTAGTAGTCGCGGATGTCTTTGGCCGCGTCGTCGATCGTCTGCTGGCCTGCCACCGCGTCCACCTTGAGCCGCTCGCCCGAGGCCAGCACTTCGCGCTCGGGAAAGAGCTTCACGCCGCGGATCGCGGTCGAATCGACCGTATACTGATCGCCTTCGGTCACGCCGAACACCACGTCCACCTTCTCCTTCCCGACCTTTTCCATGACCGGCGCAGCCACGCGGGCGTCCAAATAGCCGGCGTTCTTGTAGACATCCTCGGCCATCTGGCGCGCGTCTTCAAGGTCTTGCGCCGAAACCGGCGTATCGGTGAACCAGCCGCGCGGATCGTACCATGGGCGCTGGCCGAACGAGGAGCGCAGCTCTTTGTCGGGGATCGAAACATTGCCGGTGAAGCGGTACTTACGCACCTTGGCGCGCTCGCCTTCCTCGACCGTGAAGATCACATTCGCCGCTCCGGCGCTGTTCGGGATCGGCTGGATCTCGGCTCCGATTTTGACGTTCGGGAAGAATTTCTTCACGTACTCGTCGCGGATCTTGGAAACCTTTTCAGAGAGGACCGGCTCATCGATGTAATCGCCGCTCTTCAGTTCGGACAGCTTGCGGATCTTGCGCTCGCTCAGGTACTCGGCGCCTTTGATGGCCAGCGGCTCCTGGAAACGGTAGCGGCGCTTCACCACGTAGACCACGCGCACGCCGCCCTCTACCTTTTCCAGCTCCACGCCCGCGTACCCGTAACGCCCGGTGTCCAGCAGCGCGCGCACATCTTTGGAGAGCGCCTCCTGCGACAGCTCCGCCCCCGGCTGCACGCTGCAGAAGGAGAGCACGTCCGTCGCATCGGTCCCAAACTGGTCCAGCACGCGGACCGACACATCTTTGACAAGGGTTTCCGCACCCATCACACAAGCGGCAGAAAACACTACCGCAGCCGCCCACGCACGAATCGACATTCGCATCGGATACTCTCCTCAACTACCGCTTCAGCGTTCACCGTCTGACGTCCAACGCCCAGCGTTCACCTGACACCTGATTTGAATCAAAGTTGAAAAATTAAACCCCATCCCCTGCCGGAATACAAGCATGGAATGACTCCGCCGTAAAATCCTGACGCCCGAGCCTCTTGCAAAACCCCGTACAGGCCGATCGAGGGGCAGGCTTCCCGCCTGCGCCACCGGGGTTGTGCATGACTCTCTCCCTACTCCCTTCTTCCTTCTTCCTTCTTCCCTTCTCCGCGCCGCCGCCACAACAGCCAGAGCGCGATGCTCTTGCCGTCGATCAGCCCGCCGTCATCCAGAGCCGCCTCGATCTCAGCGGCCGTCATCACAACCGGCTCCAGATTCTCGTCGAAGTCCGGCCGCTGCGCACTGGGCTCCTGTGACAGCCGCGCGTGGTAAAGGTGCAGGCGCTCCTCCGAATATCCGGGGCACGGCACGATGACACCCAGCTTCTCAAGGGCGGTCACGGCGTACCCGCTCTCCTCCTCCATTTCGCGTCGCGCCGCCGCCTCCGGCGCCTCGCCCTCCTCCAGGCAGCCCGCCACCATTTCCAGCAGCGCCAGCTCCACCGCCTTGCGGTATTGCCGGACCAGCACGAAACGTCCGTCCGGCCGCTCCCCGAGAATCACGGCCGCGCCGCGGTGGCGCACGATCTCGCGCACCGACCGGCGTCCGTTCGGAAGTTCGATCGACGCGACATCGATCGTCAGCGCACGCCCCTCAAAGGCCCGTTTCACCTCCAGCGTCTTTTCTGTCAGATTCATGCGCATATCATACTCCTCCCGCCCCAACCCCGCCATGCATAACTCCCGACCGGCTCAGGCTGAAAATGTTTGCAGGCGTCCCAATCGTGTGAACAGCAGGGTGGCGGTTACATGTTCAGGCGACAAGCCGAGCAATTGCGCGGCTGCGCGAGTGTAGTCCAGCATCTGGCCGGCATATCCGCGGGCCGCCTCCTGCACCTGCTGGTCTGTGGCGATGCGGTTGCTCTTAAAATCGATAATCGTGGCGCGCCCGGGGAGCCCAGTGCCATCCCTCTCGACCACGAGACGGTCAAAACGACCGCTTATGAGCTGCTTTTGTCCGCCGGTTTTCACGAGCAGGTTGAACGGCGCCTCTCGCCAAACTTCCGCAGCCCCTGCTCCAGCGAAGACTGGCTTGGAAAGCGCGCTTTGGACGTCGCCGTTTTCCAGGCACGCTCTGAACTGTCGCTCGACATCGCCCAGTAAGGTTGCGGATTCAGCCGACTCTTGCCGCCACTCGGCGATGAGGCGCTCTAGGTCGGTTTCTTCAAACCACTCGATCTTCTGGAAAAGGCGGTGGATGGCGGAACCGAAGGCACGCACGTCGCCGGCCTCGGCATTGAACAGCCACTGGGCTGGAAACGTGTGACCGTCGAGGTGTTCTTTCGAAGGTTCTCTCGGAGTGATATCAGCCGTGAAACCGATACGGACCGGCGCGGCCGGGTTTTCCTGCGCGTGGGCCACCTGCGCGTGGTGCCGCCGGAACCAATCGGGGTCGCCGCAGGTATAGAGTTGTGTGAACCCGTCAGGCCCCACGCCCGGGGCGGTGTCAGGCTGCAGACGCTCGCGCAGCAAATCCGCCTCGCTGACAGACTTCGGATCTTTCGCCTTCTTGGGGACAATCAGGAACATTGCCCGCTGGGCGCGGGTCATAGCCACATACAGCACGCAGAGCTGGGCGAAGTTCGCGTCGGCGCGCGCCGCGTCGCAGGCCTGCAGCGGTGGGCCGTCCGCCGCCTCCAGCGCTTGCTGGCAAGGAGGATTGAGCACCCAGTTGCGGCCCGCCAGGAGCCGCGGAATCTTCGGTTTTTCAAAACTGTCCGGTCGGGTCGCAAACGGAATGACCACCAGATCGAAGCCCAATCCTTTGGCCTGGTGGACGGTCATCACGCGCACTGAACCCGCAGCGGCGTTGGCACGGGTCTGGTAGGCTTCGACATGATCCGCGAAGCGGTCGGGATCGCAGACGCCCAGCGTATCGAAACTCTCGGCTCCCGCCAAAAACTCGCTCAAGCGCCTTTGGCTGAAAGGGTCTAAATCCCCCAATTTTTCACCCCACTCGCGTAGCGTGGCGGCAAATCCGCGAGCCTGAAACGCCTGCAGCACGACCACGGGCAAAGCGCCGTATCCGATTTCCGAACAGGCACCTCCCAGCGGGCTCATCTGAAGATGGCGCAGGGAGACCGTGTCGCCGGGGTGCGCGGCGTAATGGACCAGTGCCAGGAGCAGGGTCACGACCGGGTTGTCGGTGATGCCGCCTTTGCCCTCGTGCACGCACGGGACGTCCGGCAGCAGGCGTCTGAGCGCGTCCACGCACGCGCGCCCGGCCTGATTGCTGCGCACCAGCACGGCCGCCGTCAGTCCGCGCTGAATGGGCTCAACCTGTTTCAGGATGGCCGCGACGGCCTCAAACTGGGCCGGACACCCTGTTCCATCCTCGCCGTTGTCGTCCGCTTCGACGGATGCCTCCGCACCTGTTTTTTTCGGATCGTATTCGAGCAGCGACACGAAACCCGTCCCCTCATTCGCTCTCGCACTTTCGTGACGCGTCCAGGCGCGGGCAAAGGCCTCGACCGCTTCAGGACGCAGCCCCGCCTGCCTGCCCAGGGACGGCGTCCAGGCTTCGAGATGGTCGAATGTCTGGTTGACGGCGTCAATGACGGCCGGCAGCGAGCGGTGGCATGTTTGGATGGACTCATTGGCGATGGCGCGCGTGCCGCAACTCTGATATCTTTTCTGGATGTCGTTAAAAAGACGGTAGTTGCCGCCGCGCCACCCGTAGATCGACTGCTTGATGTCGCCCACAAAGAAAAAAGAGCGCGCGTCGTCCTGAATGACTTCGTCCACGAGGTTTGCGAGGGTTCCCCATTGCGTGTCGCTCGTGTCTTGGAACTCATCCATCAGCCAGTGGTCCAGCCTGCCGTCCAGGCGGTAGTCGATGTAGAGCCGGTTCTCCGCGTCAGGCACGCGGCTGGGCGAGGGGCCGCCTGATCCGAGAAGGCGCGAGAGATCTTCGAATGTGAAATGGCCGTCATGCGTTTGCGCGGCGGCATAGCATTCATCGTAACGGCCGAGCACGGTGCGCAGGCCCTGGGTCTGTGTCAGCGCGCGCCCGATTTCCACGTTGATCGCATGGCGCAGCGCAAACCGCACGCCGTCCCATAAAGGCTGGGGGAGAACATACTCTTTGCCATAGTAGCTGAGCGTGGGCGGCTGGAGGTTTCCGGCGTTCTGCAGGAGCAGCAGCGCGACCTTGTCTTTCCGCTGCGGCCACGGCCTGTCGATCGCGTGAGACAGGGCAGCGTCCGTGACGTCTGAAAGATTTTTCCCGAGTTGGCCCGGCCGTCCTGTCTCGCCGAACATCGCGCGCAGACTCTCGGCCAATGTGTCGGGCGGCGGCGCATCGTCGGGGCCGGGCTCCCACCAACGGTCGGCCCGCGGCCAGATACGGTCCGGGTCTCCCCAATGCCACGTCTGAGCGCCGTACGTCCGGTAAAAGACATGGTAGTCCTTGACCAGTTGATCCAGGACAGACAACAGTTTCTTGGTCTCGCGACCGTGCTGAGACATGCGGAAATCGCTGAGGAACGCTTCCTGCCGGCTCTCCTCGCGCGAGGATCGCGGATCGAAGAGGCGAGTGAGAATCGACAGACGAGCGGCCGCGGCTTCGCCGCCGTCATTATCCATGGGCTGTGTCTCGGGCGGCACACCCAGTTCCAGCGGGAACGCGCGCACGACGCCGAGAATGAAGCTGTCGAGCGTGCCGATCCGCAGGCGGTGGCCGTGGTCGAGCAGGATTCGCAGCAGGCGCAGATAGTCATCCGCCCGGGACGGGGCGGCAAGCCCCTCCTTTGCAATCGTTGCCGCCGTTTGGGCGCGCTTGCTATCATCGGCCACGGCCGCGCAAAGATGCTCGACGATCTTGTCAAAGATCTCGCCCGCCGCTTTGCGGGAGAAGGTGAGGGCGCAGATGCGGTCCGGGGCCACACCGGCGGCCATCAGGCCGATGTAGCGGTGGGCCAGACGGAAGGTTTTGCCTGTTCCGGCCGAAGCGGAGATGGAACGGTTTTGCACGGGGTTCATGGATCGGCCCTCCAGGGGTTTTGAGGCAGCTCGATGGCTTTCGCGGCGTCGCCGAGCAGCACGCCTCTGAAGTCGCCCTCAAACCGGGGACGTCCCGCCTGTCGGAACTCGCCCGCCCTGATGCTCTCGACAACGGCGCGGGCGCAGGCCATGGCGGAGGCATGTAGCGCGTCCGTGTAGGCGTCCCACAGGTTGAACGCGATGTCGCCCAGCGCGCTCGGCAGATTGATGTAGCCGAGCCGGACCTCGCCTTCGCACGCCGTCCTCACAAACTCGCGGTACAGCGGCAATTGCAGGTCGGACCAACGTTTGTCGTTCTTGCCGTTTGCGACAAGCTCCTTGGGGACCCGGGCTGCCTCTAAAAACTCGTTGTCTCCGAAGGACGGGCCCACGTGCGCCTCCGCCGGCATTTTCGCCCTGTCCGTAGTCTTGTAGTCGAGCACACAGTAAACCGCTCTCCCGTCTTCAATCCTTCTGTCAATGCGGTCGATCCGGCCGCGGATGGTGACGCCGTCGATCACAATGTGCCGGCCTTTCTTGTCTTCGTACTCGACGATCTCCCAGCCTTGGGCGTGCCACGCGACTTGCTTCTGGGCGAACGCCTTGAGCCGCTGCGCGGCACTGTGGACGGCCAGTTCGACACCAAGCCAAGGCCGTGCGCCATAGCGCGCGCGTGCCAGTTCCCGCAACCTCCCGTCCATCCAGCGCCCCAGCCGGTCCGCATCGGCGCACGCCCACAGACCGGGGTCGGCGGCCATCTGTTCGAGAACGGCGTGAACCAAGATGCCGAAGGCCAAGGCATCCGGCTCGCGCTCGCGGTCGCTCTGCGCCTCCATGTCGAGCACGTGCTTCAAATAGAACTGAAGCGGGCTTTCCAGATAGTCGCGGAACAGTGTCGGGCTCAACTCCCGCCTCCGCTTCTGGTTGAGACCGTCGGGCGGCACGAGCCCCGGGTCGAGTTTGAAACCGACCGTGAAAGCCGATGCGGTGCCCGGCGGCGGCGTCTCCCGGAAAAGCTTTTTCGCGCGCGCCACCAGTTCGGTGTCGGGACACCGGAAGAGCAGGCGCGAGGGACGCAGCGGATCGCCGGCGGTGGAGGTCTTGCCGACGATCAGGATGACACGCCCCCCGCTGCGGCGCTGCGCGAGCAGTGCCGCCAGCACGTACGCGTCGCGCGCCACGCGCAGGCGGTCGTCGCGCAGTCCGAGACGGGTCCGCAGCGAGTCCGGCAGAAAGAGGTCGCCCACGTGGCCGTCGGGCACGAAGCCTTCGTTCATGCCGGCCACAAAGAGCAGCGGCGCCGGGTTCCACGCCAGTTCCAGCCACCCTTCGAGGTCGAGAGGTTCGCCCTGACGCTCGGGCTTGACGCTGCTCTCGCGCAGACGGGCGAGCAAGATGTCGGCTCCATCCCTGCCGTCCTGTGCGTCGGGCCCAACTGCCTCCAATTCGCGCAGGCAGTCATCAAAGACGGTGACGGCCTGCTGGAAGGTCGCGTCAGCCCGGCTGGCAGAGTCGAGCAGGCGTTGCTTGTAAATCTGTTGCAGCACCTCGCGTAGTCCTGCGGCAAGATCGTCTTGCAACAGTCGCTCTCTCCACGCCCGCACCTGCGCCACGGCGGCCAGCGGCACTGCGGGCGGCCTATGGCCAGGGTCCGCGGCTTCCCGATCGCGAAGGTCGTCCAGCTTGACCGGCAGGTACTCCGCCTGAAACGCATCGAGTTTACGCAAGGCTTCGGCACCGTTGCCGATCGCGCTCAGGACGTCCGGGTGGCGCAAAAGGGCGGCGACCTCGGCATAGCCGTCGGAATCGCGCAGGGCGAGCAGCGCGTGGACAAGCCGGGCCAGCGGGGTTTGTGAGAAGGGCCGGTTCTGGGGATCGAAAGCGGCCAGCCTGAGGTCCGCCAGCGCGCGCTGCAGCGGCGCGACGGTTTCGCGGTCGGGGACACCGATGGCAAGTTGCGGCCGTGACGCGGCCGGGCAGGGCTGCGTCTTCAGGGCCTCCGCGACCGACCGGGCGATGCGGCCGGCCTGATCAGCGGGCGAGGCCTCCAGCCACAGATCCTCGTCGTTCAACGCGATGTGCCGGTTAGCCCATGCGTCCGGCACAGGACGTCCCCACCTGTCGAAAGCCGCTGCCTCGCACGCGGGAGCGGCAACGAGGATGTCCACCGCGACCCCGGCATCCGCCCAACGCGCCAGCAGCTTTTCGAGCAACCGGGGAGGATCAGGCACGGCGGCCACGACGATGCGCGCGACGTCCGCCGGCCGTGCGCCGTCACGCACATGGGCGAGCTTCGCAGCGACGGCGTCTTGCAGTCCTCGAGCCGTCAACTGGTTCAGATAACGGCTTTCGAGTGTCTTCATGTCCGTCCAACGGTCGGCCTCCTCGAGCGCGTCACCCCGGTCCGCAACGTCCGCCAGCGCGAGGTCGCCGTCCGCCAGTTCCTGCCGCAGGCTCTGAAGTTGTCGGGCGATCTGCAGCGCCCACGCGGTCGTGGCCGGCCGCTTGTCTCCGGCTCCGAGAAAGGCGCGGAACTCGTCCGCCCCGGCCGCTTTGAGCACGGCCGTCCAGGCCAGCAGACTCCGGAAGCCCGACGCCACGCCGGTCCGTTGCGGGGGGGCCAGCAGAACTGGCGGCGTAATGATTTCAGGCCCGATACAGGCGACGCCCCGCGCGTCCGCGGCCAGCGGCAGCGCGGCGCGCAGCCGCCAGCTCGACTGGCGGGTGGGCACAACCACGATAGTGTGCCGCAGATCCAGCAGGCCTGCGCCTTTCTCCGCCAGCAAAAAAGCAGGCACGGTTTCGCAAAGCGGCCGGTCCCATCCGATAAATGTCCGCGTTTGAGGCATGATGCTGTCCTTTCGTGAATAGACGTCAGCGCGGAGAAAGAGAATCTGCAAACCGCAGACCGTGCCGGTTCCGGCCAAGCGTTTCAGGTTATGGGCCAGCGTCGGGAGGTCGTTGGGCAGTTTTACTCAATACAGCGGGCATGTCAAGCGACAGGCTTACGATTCTGATTGACACCGTAAAATCCTTCGCAAGGGGGGTTGACAGACAGCAACACATCGATTATAGTCAATCTCAACTTGGGCGCTTTAGATTGAAGGACCGCTAAGGCGCGTCAAAACAGGGAGGTGACACATGAAACGTTTCATGACAATGATGGCTCTGGCGGCGGCAATGGTGGCTTCGGTGGCGGTGGCGCAATGTCCCGCGACCTGTCCCAAAGAGAA
>MWEJ01000104.1 GCA_002071025.1 Verrucomicrobia bacterium ADurb.Bin070
CAGCTCGGCGTAGGAGATGGGCCAGTCATCGAGCGTCGAGCCTTCCGGGCAGCCGTAGAGCGTGCGCATCTTGAAGTCCTGCTCCATGAAGCGCCAGGCCATCGCGCCATAGCTGAGCGTGCCGCTGCCCACGCAGGCGGCGTTGTTGCCGTATCCGCCCTCGCTGGGCAGCACGATGCGCGTCGAGCCGTTCGGATGCTCAACGACCCGCCGGTGGCGGGCGTTGTCCGGCCCGTAGGCGTTGCCCAGCACGGTGGTGCGCTGCGACCGCAGCTCGTCGTCGGTCGTGTCTTCAAAGCTCTGCCAGCGGCCGCGCTCAAGCAACACCACCGAAAGGCCGGCCTCGGCCAGCACCTTCGCCACCACGCCGCCGCCCGCGCCTGCGCCCACAACGACCGCGTTCACGTGTTTGTTTGGCATAGACGTCCTAATACCGATTCTGTCCGATGAGGCGAGGGTATTCGAGCCCCATCATTTTGAAGCTGGCGTAATTGCGGTTGCCGCCGTGGCGCGGGCTGCCGTAGAAGCCCTGCATTGTCAGGTCGCGGCACAGATTGAAAAAGTCGCGCGCGGAGGCGTCGGTCCAGATCTCCTTGGGCGCCTTGTTGCGCTCCAGCTCCTCCAGCAGGCGCGTCTGCTCCGGCCAGCCCAGCGCCTCGAACGGCTTGCCGTGCCGCGCCTGGCAGGTCTGCTGCAGCAGGCGCAGGCCGGCGCGGAACGGCGCGGCGAAGCGGGCGAGCGGACCGTCGAGCTGGCGGTCGATGTAGTGCACGACGCCGGCCTCGCGCGCGCCGGGATCGCGGTCCGCCGGAACGATCTGCTCGGCGATCGCGTCTGCCAGGCGCGCCTCGTCCGGCGTGAGCAGGCGCCAGGGGCCTTCGGGCGCGCGGCCCAGGCGCCCCACGACGACGGCGCCGCCGACACCGGCGGCCGCGCCGCCCGCCGCTGCGGCGATGACTTTCAGACAGGTACGGCGCGACGCGCCGTTTCGGGGCTGTTCAGCCATTGACACTCCTTGCCGCGCCGCGCGCGGCTGCCGGACGGTTACGCGATCTCCCAGCCCGGCCGGTACGCGCGCGTCAGATAGGGCGCCGCCTCGGGCCGGTTGGTGACGGCGAGTTTCGTCGAATCCCAGAGCAGGCGCTTGCCGCCGAGGCGCAGCGACACCGCCGCCAAGTTGAAGGCTTCGGTGATCGGCCCGGCGTGCAGAAAATCGCCATACGTGGGCGCGCCGCCCTGAAAGGCTTTGACCCAATCGAGGTTGACCGGCTCGGGGGCCGGCAGCGGCACCCGCGTGTCGCCCGAGAGCACGCGCGGATGCTCGCCCAGGAACCCGGCCAGGATTTTGCCGCTCTCGCCGACGAACAGCATGCCCTCCGGCGGCAGCTCGCCGTTCTCGCGCTCCAGCTCCTCGGGCGTCGGCGGGCGCATGCCGCCGTCGTACCACCACAGGTCGAGCGCGGGGCGCGCGCCCTTGGCGGCGAAGCCGAAGCGCACGCTGCAGGCGGCCGGGAAAGACCAGGTGTTGACGATCTTCACGCTGACGCGGTCGCGCAGCGTGCAGACATGGCTGGGCGTGGACTCGACGCGCACCGGCGCGTCCAGATCGAACTCCCGGAAGACGCGCCAGAGACTGTAGTGCCCCATGTCGGCGATGGCCCCGCCGCCGAACTCATACCAGCCGCGGAAGACGGCGTGGGTATAGTGCGGGTGGTAGGGGCAGTCGCGCGACGGACCGAGCCACAGCGTCCAGTCGAAATCTTTGGGCACCGGCGGCGTGTCGGCGGGGCGCTCCGGATACTGCGGCCAGACCGGCCGGTTGGACCAGTTGTGGATCTCGCGCAGGCGGCCGATGGCGCCGCCGCGGACGAGCTGCGCCGCGATCGAGACCTCTGCGCCCGAGCTGGCGGGGATGAAGTGGGTCGCGACCCGGGTTTCCCGCGCGGTCTCGATCACGCGGCGTGCCTCGACCACGCGGTTGGCCAGCGGCTTGTGCAGCATCACGTTCCGGCCGGCCCGCATCGCTGCGATGGCGACTGTCGCGTGCAGGTGGTCGGGCGTCATGATCTTGACCGCATGCAGCCCCCGCTCCTTCTCCAGCAGCTCCCGGAAGTCCGCATAGCGCGCGCAGGGCTTGACCGTCGCGCCGGCGAGGTGGCGGGCGTAGTAGGCGTCGACCACCTCTGCCGCGACATCGCGGCCGCCGGGAATCGCCTGGCCGGCGCGCCAGTCGGCGACGCCGATGGCACCGGCCAGACTCTTGCGCAGACCGTCGCGCGACCAATCCACATAGTCGTCGCTGTCCTTGTTCGGATCACAGACCGCCACCACCCGCACGCCCGGCGTGGCGAGCAGGCCGGGCAGTTCGCGTAGTCCCTGCGTGCCGCAGCCGATGAGGGCCACGGCCAGAGGGTCGGCGGGCGCCGCCTGCCCCGACGCGCCGGGCGTGAGGGCAGGCAGGATATTGAGCGCCGCGGCCGAGACGCCGGCGGATTTCAAGAACGAGCGCCGGTTCATGCGGCTACTCGCCGTACACGACGGTGGTGGTCTCGTTGTACAGATAGAGGATGTTCTTCACGAGATAGTCGACGTGATGCACCTTGCGGATGCCGCCGTTGCGCATCGCCTCGGCGATCGTCGCGTCACCGCCGCTGAAGAAGAGGACGCCGCCGCTCCACGCCTCGCCGCGCTTGAGCGGACGCACGCTGTTGTCCACGATGGGATCTGAGGCGGCGTGGTTGAGGGTCAGGGCGGAGTGAACGGTGCCTTTGGTCGGAATCACGCAACCGGACAGAACGAGCGCGCCGATGCAGGCGGCGCTCAGGGCGAGCATTTTTTTCATCGTGAATTCTCCTGTTGTGAGGCCACAGAATCGTGACCATCTTTCTGTGCATGATCGTCGCACGTTTGAGTGCTGAAATCAAGCGTCTGTTCACAAAAACGGGCTTTGACTCTGGGCGGTTGCTTTTCGGCAGAAAGGGCGATATTCTAGAAACACTCAAGGAGGTTCGGAGTTTATGAGCAGAACAATCTGGTGCAGCAACGGTTTTCCCAAAGTGGGCATCCGCCCGATCATCGACGGCCGGCGGCGCGGCGTCCGCGAATCGCTGGAAGACCAGGTGATGAACATGGCCAAGAGCGCGGCCCGGCTGATTTCCGAGAACCTGGCCTATCCCGACGGCTCGCCGGTGCAGTGCGTGATCGCGGACACCAACATCGGCGGCTGCGCCGAGGCCGCCGCCTGCGCCGCCAAGTTCGAGCGCGAAAATGTGGGCGTCTCGCTGACCGTGACGCCCTGCTGGTGCTACGGCACCGAGACGATGGACACGACCCCCCACACGCCCAAGGCGGTCTGGGGCTTCAACGGCACCGAGCGTCCCGGCGCGGTCTATCTCGCCGCGATGCTCGCGGGCTATGCGCAGCGCGGCTTCCCGGCTTACGGAATCTACGGACGCGAGGTGCAGGACCGCACCGACACCTCGATCCCCGCGGACGTCAGGGAGAAGCTGCTGCGCTTCGTCAAGGGCGGGTTGGCGGTCGCGATGATGCGCGGCAAGTCTTACCTCGCGGTGGGCACGTCGTCGATGGGCATCGCGGGCTCGTTCGTCGACCCCGACATCTTCCAGGACTACCTCGGCCTCCGCGTCGAGAACGTCGACATGTGCGAGCTGGACCGCCGCATCGCCGAAGGCATCTATGACAAGGCCGAGTACGCGAAGGCGCTGGCGTGGGCCAAGATGTTCTGCAAAGAGGGCAAGGATCTGAACAAGAAGGCGCTCCAGAAATCGCGCGCCGCCAAGGATGCCGACTGGGCGTACGTCGTCAAGATGACGCTGATCTTGCGCGACCTGATGGTCGGCAACCCGGTGCTGGCGGAGATGGGCTTCGGCGAAGAGGCGGTCGGGCGCAACGCCCTCGCGGCCGGCTTCCAGGGGCAGCGCCAGTGGACCGACTACAAACCCAACGGCGACTACTCCGAGGCGATCCTCAACAGCTCGTTCGACTGGAACGGCATCCGTGCGCCGTACCTTGTGGCGACGGAAAACGACGCGCTCAACGGCGTTTGCATGCTGCTGATGTATCTGCTGACCAACCGCGCCCAGATCTTTGCCGACGTGCGCACCTTCTGGAGCCCGGACGCGGTCAAGCGCGTGACCGGCAAACGCCTGACCGGGCTCAACGCCAACGGATTCATCCACCTGCTGAATTCCGGCGCGGCCTGCCTCGACGCCACCGGCAAGCAGCGCGTCAAGGGCAAGCCCGCGATGAAGCCGTTCTGGGAAATCACCGAGAAAGAGGCGCAGGCCTGCCTCAAGGCGACGCGCTGGGAACCGGCCAATGTCGAGTACTTCCGCGGCGGCGGCTACTCCTCCAGCTTCCTCTCCGAGGGCGGCATGCCGATGACCATGACGCGCATCAGCCGCGTCAAAGGACTCGGCCCGGTGCTGCAGATCGCCGAGGGATGGTCGACCGACCTGCCGGCGGGCGTCACTGAGACGCTCATGGCCCGCACCGACCCCACTTGGCCCTGCACCTGGTTCGTGCCGCGCCTGACCGGCACGGGCGCCTTCCGCGATGTCTACAGCGTCATGAACAACTGGAGCGCCAACCACGGCGCGATCAGTTTCGGCCACATCGGCGCTGACCTGATCACGCTCGCGGCCATGCTGCGCATCCCGGTCGCAATGTCCAACGTGCCCGAGGAGCAGGCCTTCCGCCCGCACGTCTGGGGCCTGTTCGGGGTGGACGATCCGATCGGTGCGGACTACCGCGCCTGTCAGAATTTCGGTCCGCTCTACGGCTGAAGACGCGGCGGAAAGGAATGCGCGATGAAACCTTGCGCGTACACGCGGCGGCGTTTTCTCGCGGGCGGGCTGGCCCTCGGCGCCGCCGCGTCGTTAGGCGCGGATGCGCCGGACGACTTGGCCGGGTTGGCGCGCGAGATCGGCTGGCTGCCCGGCGCGCCGGACCGCTTCTTTTTTCTGCAGGCGACCGACCTGCACGCCAGCGAGCTGACCAGCGGCGCGCTCAAGATGCCGGATAAATTCGGCGGCCGGAATTTCGTGGACGACATGAACACGCTGCGGCCCGCGCCGGCCTTTGTCGCGCTGACCGGCGACCTCATCGCGGCGACCTCGCGCCAGCCTGCCACCTGGCCGCAGGCTGAGGCCGGCTTCCGGCGCGTCAACGATCTGATCGTCGCGCGCCTCGCGATGCCGTGCCACATGATCGTCGGCAACAACGACTGCTCGCCCGAGGCGTTTCACAAAGTCTGGCCTGACCGTCCGCTCACGTGGTCGTTCGACTGCCACCGGCTGCATGCCGTCGGCCTGTACGGCTACCACACGTGGCGGCCTGAAAACACCAACCACGCGGGGATTCTGCTGGATGACGCGCAGCTCGCCTGGCTGGCGCGCGACCTGGCTGCCGCGTCCGGCGCGCGCACGCTGGCGCTCTTCACGCACGAGCCGTTGAAGGATCCCGACAGCCACCGCATCCGCAGACAGCTCGCGCCGGTGCTGGGCGCATTCCCCGGGGAGATCTGGAACATCGCCGGGCACAATCACGGCAATGCCGAGTGCGTGGTCCGCATCGGCGGCAAACCGGTGCGCGTGGTGGAGACGATCACGCCGGTGGGCGCGTGGACGCCGGACAAGGGCGCCTATCGGCTGTTCTTCGTCAGCGACGGGCGCATCGTCGGAACCGGGCTGCGCTGGCTGACCAAAGACGGCGAGCCGCTGCGGTTCGAGGCCATGCCGTCCGGACGCATGCCGGCCGAACGGATCCCGGTCGAGACGGCGCTGGCCGACGGCGCGCTGCGCGCCTTCATGGTCGGGGAGGATGAGGCGGCGCTGCGGCAGGACGTGGCGCAGGTGACGGACCGCGTGTCCAACCTTCAGTTCCGCAAAGGCGCGGCCGCGACCTACCGCGTGCCGCTGTCGGCGCGAGGCGGCACGGCGGCGGCTCGGCTGCGACTGGCCTGCAGCGCCCGCCTGAGTGCCGCGTTCTCGCCGGACGGCGCGACCTGGCAGACGGCAGAAGAGCTGGTGCACGCGGCGGGCTTTGCGACCTGCCGCGTGCCGGCGGCGTTGCGCGACGCGCAGACGCTGCACATCCGCCTGGAAGCGCCGCCCGACCAGTCTGTTCAGCTTTACGGGCTCGCCTTCTTGCCGGCGTGATCGCCGGCCAGGCGCCAGGCCGCCGGCAGCACGAGCAGGTTGAGCAGCGTGGCGCTGATCAATCCGCCGAACTGCACGATCGCCAGCGGTGCCAGCAGCTCGCCGCCCGGCTTGTCATGGGCCAGCACGATCGGCACCAGCCCGAAAAGCGTCGTCAGCGAGGTCATCAGGATCGGCACCATGCGTTCGAGCGATCCTTCGATAACCGCCTCGTGCAGACTGTATCCCTGCGCCTGCAGGTCGCGGTAGCGGTTGAGCAGCAGCAGGCCGTTGCGGATCACAAACCCGGCGACGGTCACGAAGCCCACCAGCGACGCGACCGAGAGCACCGGCGCGACATACGCGCCGTTTCCGCGGACGAGAGCCCCCAGATTGGCGCCCAGCGGCGCGGGTGCCGCCAGCAGCATCGCCGCCACGCCGCCGATCAGGCACAGCGGCAGATTCACCAGCACCACCAGTGCGGCCCGGAAGCTGTCCAGCGCATAGCCCAGCAACAGGACGATCGTCAGCAGCAGCCCCAGCGCCAGCCAAGCCAGGCGCCGCGACGCCGACTGTTGCGCCTCGTAGCTGCCGCCGTAGCTGACCGTGCAGCCGTGGGCATGGACCACCGGTTCGACGTGCTCGCGCAGAGCCGCGACCAAATCGCCGACGTTCGAGCCCGGCGCGACATTGCAGGAGATCAGCGCCTTGCGCCGTGTGTTGTCGCGCACGATCAAATTCGACGCCTCCTCGCGGTAGACATCCGCCACCTCGTCCAATCGCACGCGCGCACCGTCTGGCGCGGTGAGCAGAAACGCGCCCACGTCTGACAACCCTTTACGGCCCGGCTCCTCCAACCGCACCACGATGTCCCAACGCTGCTGGTTGCGCGCGACCTGTCCGGCGGTCACGCCGTCGAAAGCAGCCGAAACCTGTTCGCCGGCCTCCTTCAAGGTCAGCCCGGCGCGCGCCAATGCCTCGAAGCGGTAGCGGATGCGCAGGGTATCCACCATGATTTCGCGGTTGGCGCGTGCGTCGGCCACCTGTGGCAGGGTGTCGAGCACCTGCTTGACTGCGGCCGCGGTCGCGCGCAGCGTGGCCAGATCGTCGCCGAAGACGTTGATCGCCAGCTCGGCTTCGGTACCGGAGAGCACCGAGCTGATGCGATGCGCGATCGGATAGCCGACCATCGTCGCCACGCCGGGGATCTGCCGGATCACGCCGTTGATCGCGTTCCGCAGCCGCAGCGGATCGGCCTGCATGTCCACGCGCACCAGCAGCTCCGAGGCGCTGACCGGCTCGGCGTGCTCGTCACGCTCGGCGCGGCCGGTGCGCCGCGTCACGCTCTTGACGCCGTCGATGTGCCGAAGCGCCGCCATCGCCCCCTGCGTCACGCGCTCGGTCTCCTCCAGCGAGGTGCCGGTCGGCGTGCTGACAAAGACCGTGTAGCAATCCTCATGAAAGGGCGGCAGGAAACTGGTGCCGAACGTCGAGCCCAACCAGAGCGCGCCGGCGGTGACGGCCGCCATCACGAAGCACACCAGCCACGCATACCGCACGCAGACGCGCAGCAGCGGCCGGTACAGCGCCTTGAGCGCACGCACCGTAGCCCCTTCCGTCTTCTCTTTTTTACCCTCTCCTTCGCGACCCCTGAGTGGTCGCGAAAAGAGCAGCAGGCTAAGCACCGGCGTCACCGTGAGCGCCACCAGCAGCGAGGCGCCGAACGCCAGCAGGTACGCCATGCCCAGCGGCCTGAAGAACTGCCCCTCCAGGCCGGAAAGGAAGAGCAGCGGCAGAAAGACCAGCACGATGATCAGCGTGGAGAAGGTGACGGATTGCAACACTTCGGCACCGGCCGCGCGAAGCACGGTCACCTTCGGCATACGTTCCTCCGGCGGCCGGCGCGCGTTCTCATCCAGACGCCGCCAGGCGAGCTCCACAAAGATGATCGCGTTGTCCACCACGTCGCCCACCGCGACCGCCAGTCCGCCGAGCGTCATGATGTTGATGCCCAGGCCGAGCGCCGGGAAGCAGAGCAGGCCGGCCGCCACGGAGAGCGGCATCGCCAGCAGCGTGATCAGCGTGGTGCGCACGCGCAGCAGCGTCAGGCCCAGCACAAGCACCACGATGATCGCCGCGTCGCGCACGATGCGTCCGCCGTTGTTGATCGAGAGCCGGATGAAGTCGGCCTGCCGGTAGGCGTCACGGTGCAGCGTCGCGCCGGCCGGCAGCCGGGAGGCCTCGAAGGCGTCCAGCACCTGCTCGATGCGGTCGGTCAGCGCGAGCGTGTTGCCGCCGGGCGCCTTCTGCACCGAGAGCACCACCGCGTCATGCCCGTTATAAGCGGCCGAGCCGCGCCGCGGCGCGCCCCCGAGCGCCACGTCCGCCACTTGGCCGAGACGCAGCGCGCGCCCGTCGCCGGTCGGCACCCGCACGCGCCGCAGCTCGTCGACCGTCTCGACGCGTGCGGTCTGGCGCAGCGGGATCTCCTGTCCCCTGACATTCGCCAGATAGCCCGCGCCGGCCATGGTGTGCGACGCGGCGGCGGCCTCGATCACGTCGTTGAGCGTCACGCCGTACGCGGCCAGCCGCTCCGGCGCAACGTTGACTTGGAACTCCGGCAGGCGCCCGCCGATCACCACCACCTGGCCGATGCCGGGAATCGCCATCAGCCGGGTGCGCAGCTCGTACTCGGCGAGCTGGCGCAGCTCCAGCGGCGACACCGTGCCGTCGGCGCTGGTGAGCGCCAGCAGCATGATCTCGCCGGTCACAGAGACGATCGGCGTGATCTCGGGTTCCAGTCCCTCTGGCAGAGCGGACCGCACCGTGCTGAGCCGTTCCGCCACGATCTGCCGTGCGCGGTAGAGATCCGTGTCCCAGTCGAAGTCGACCCACACAAACGAGAGTCCGCCGCCCGACGAGGAGCGCACCGCCTTCACGCCGGGCAGGCCGTTCATGGCGGACTCGATCGGCACCGTGATGAACTGTTCGACCTCTTCGGCCGTCAGTCCGCCGGCTTCGGTCTGCACCACCACGCGCGGCACCTTGAGTTCGGGGAAAACATCCACCGGCAGCCGCCGTGCCGTCGTGACAGCCAACACCACCGCGATCACGGTGATGCCCAGCGTCAGCCAGGGATTGCCCAGGCAAAAATCAATCAGTCGTTTCAACATGAGGGTTTCTCCCGGGCGTTTCAGTGCTCGCCTTCATGAAATTGTCCGTCCGCATGGAAGTGCCCCGCCGCGCGCTGCGAGGTGCCGGCCGAGGGTGCGGCCAACTTCAGTTCGTACGCGCCGTCCAGCACGACCGCCTCGCCGGCGGTCACGCCCTTGACCGCTACCCAGTCGCCGTCGCTCGCGCCGGGTGCGATTTCGCGCTTGATCAGGCGCTGCGCATCGTGCGGGTCGCGCACAAACACGATCTGCCGCAAACCGTCCGTCACCACGCACGCTTCGGGCAGGGCAATCTGCTCCGGCGCGCTTTCTTCGATCACCACGCTCAACACGCCCGACCGCCCCGGCCCGGCCCAGTCCGGCCACGTGCCGGCGAGGAGATAGAGCGGATGGATGCGCACCGCGTCGTCAGTCGCAAAGCCCAGTTCGACGCGCCCGGCTGCGGGCGGCTGCGCGCCGTGCGCCGTGAGCGGCTCGACGAAGCCGGTCTGGCCGTCGCGCACCTGGCCCAATTCGGCCGGGATGCCGTCGGCGCGGAACCAGAGCCGGTCGGAGCGCACGACCGCCGCCACTTCGGTACCGGCATCGACCCAGGTGCCGGACGCGACCGGCACGCGTTCGATCACGCCCGCCTCGCGCGCGGTCACCGCCAGCACGCCATCCTGTTCGCGGCAGAGCGCCAGGATAGCGGCGCGCGCCGCGTCGGCATTCTGGCGGGTCTGCTCGGCCCGTTCCGCTTCGGCCGCTTTCACGGCGAGCTGC
>MWEJ01000105.1 GCA_002071025.1 Verrucomicrobia bacterium ADurb.Bin070
GGGAGTTCGAGGAAGGTGCGGAACCACGCCTCCTTGGCGAGGCCGAAGTCCTCCATGTCGTAGAAGCTCTCGCCGCCGCAGAGCATGCAGCACGCCGCGATGGCGAGGATGCCGCCGAAATTGTGCAGCCGCGTCCGGTCGACGCGCGGGTCGGTGATCGCCAGGAGGCATTCGGTCAGACCCGCCGGAGCGGAGGTTGCGGCACCGTCGGAAATGTGTGTTGCGTTCATATATAGGATACTATATACTATTGCCCATGAGAGCGCCAGAACGGATTTTACGGGATATCGCGGCCATCCCCGCCATGGCCAGGGGGACGCTCTGCGCCATGAGGAAGGCCGCGTCCGGGAAAACCTACTACAACCACCAGACGTGGTCAGGGGGGCGCAACGTCGTCAGATACGTGCCGCCGGGAAAGGTCCGGCCGCTCCGGCAGGCCATCGCCGGATACCGGAAGTTCCTCAAACTGGCCGACGAATACGCCGAATCGGTCGCCAAACGGACGGAAATCTAGGGTGAACAGCCGATAACCCTGCCGAAAACCAAAAATTTAGATGCGTCGGCCCTGAGTCAACCCTGTTCTGGTCCCTGTTGTGGCCGCATACGACCGGGGGGCGCAAGCCGCTTAAGCGTGATCGGCAGCTTGCGCGGTGCGCCCGGCACGTCCATCACGAAACGCGGCAGCGCAAGTCCGCCCAGCCGGTTTGCAAGCGCGCATTCGAGGGAGCGGGCACGGCGCAGCGACACGCGGAAGTGGGCGATACCCGCGATCGGATCGCACAGGAACACATAATACGGCCGCACGCGCATGCGCTGCAGGCCCGTACAGAGCGCGAAAAGGGCCTCTTCTGAATCGTTCACGCCTTTGAGCAGCACCGTTTGGTTCGAGACCGGAATACCGGCATCCACCAACAGCCCGCACGCTTCAGCCGATTCCGACGTAAGCTCACGCGCGTGGTTGAACTGGGTGTTGACCCACACCTTCTTTGAGGCACCCAGCTCACGCGCCAGCGCCGGCGTGACGCGCATCGGCAGCGTCACCGGCACACGCGTGCCGATGCGCACGGCGTCAAGCTGCGGCAGCCGCGCAAAAGCACGCACCAGCCCAAGCAGTTTGCGGTCGGAGAGCAGAAGCGGCTCGCCCCCGGAGAGCAGCACCTCGCGCACCTTCGGATGCGCCTTGACCCAAGCCACCGCGGCCGCCACCTGCCCGGGCGTGCGCACGACGTCCGCCGTGCCGAGCAGGCCTTTGCGGGTACAGTGACGGCATGCCACGGCGCATTGGTCGTGAGCCATCACCAGGACGCGATCCGCAAAACGCTGCTTGAGGCCGTAACAACAGGCCGCCTGCGTGGTTTCAAAAAAAGGATCGGCGGTCAGGTCCGGTTCGGGAACCAGCTCCGCCGCTGCGGGCAGCGCCTGGAGCGCGAGCGGATCAGACGGATCAGACCGGCTCAACAGCGACAAGGCATAGGGGGTCAGGCGGATCGGATAGCGCCGGTTCACCCGCTCGGCCATCGCGAGGTCGACACCATACGCGGCCAGCTCCGGAGCGGCACCGTTAAGCGCATGACGCATCTGCCAACGCCAATTCCGCCACTCTGCTGACGACGGTTGAAAATGAAGCGTGGAAGACCGCGTACTCACGATATCAGAACGCGACATGCACCTTGGGCAGCGCTTTTCGGATACGCGCCTTCTCCGCGTCGTCGATCGGGCAGCGCACCAGCGAGAGCACCTGCAGTGAAGCCCACCCCGACAAGTCATCCGGCAGCGTGGCGACTGGACAGCCATCGAGATCCACTTGGCGCAGCTTCGGCAACCCGGTCATCCAGGACGGCACCTGCATCACTTTGTTGCCGCTGAGGCTGATGTCCTCCAACAGCGGCAGCGCCTTCAGACATTCAGGCACCTGCGTGAAAAGGTTGTCGCGCAGGTAGATGCGCTGCAAACGGCCCAACGCGGCGATTTCGGACGGCAGCGCAGTCAACTTATTACTGTTCAGCCGCAGCCAACGCAATCCGCCGACACGGCCCAATTCGGGGGGCAACGCTGCGAGCTGGTTGGCATCCAGGTTGAGATAGGTGAGCGCAGCCAGACGGCCTACCGCCGCCGGCAACGCCTTGAGGCCGTTGTCCGTCAGATAGAGCCGCTCGAGCCCGGGCAGTGAGAACACCGCGTCCGGCACGGTGTCCAACTGCGTGGCGGAAAGATCCAACTGCTTTAACGCTTTCAGGTCGGCAAGCCCCTCCAGCGAGCCGAGGCCTTTTGTCCCGCGCAACTCCAACACGGCGAGCCTCGGCATCGCAGCCAATTCGCGAGGAAATGCGGAGAGAGTCTGTCCGGCAAGAATCACGCGCTCGACCGCCGCCTGATGGGTGATCGCCTCGGCCAGCGAGTGCGCCGTGACCGGCCGCCGGGGGGCTTCGCGGTTTTCGAAACAACCCGCGCACAGCAGGGCCACCGTCATAGCCGTCGTCAACAGTCTCGTTTTCATGTCTTCGATCCGTTCCTTGTTGGGGCACAACAGGCACCCGCCGCAGCGTCACGTGCGCCGCTCATGCGCGCCAGGGCCGTTTTCGCTCAATCGGCTGATCCAGGATGCCCGTCAAAAGATTCACATTCTCCACGATCTGGAAATCGTAGGTTCCGACGCAAATGAAGTCCGCCCCGCTCTTGAACGCATAGGGGAAGGCGTCTTTCGGGTGGAGCGCACCGGCCGCCAGAATCTTGAATGCGATCCACGGCTGCTCCAAGGCCTCCATGTACGCCACGGTCTCTTCCGGATTCGTACAGAAAATGTTGTCGTGCGGCGGGTCATTCGGGCGGGCTGACCAGTAGTTCAACTGGTGCAGCGTCTTCATCCAGAAATCGGGCACCAGATCATGCTCGACGCAAAACTTGATCGTCTCCAGCTTATGCGCACCGATGCCGACCGGCACCCCGAGCTTGCGCATGCCTTCCAGAATCTGCGCGAACTGCTTGTAGTCGCCCTGCTTGGCCAGATTGTCGGAGTGCCCGCCGTGCGTGTACACGGCCGAGGCGCCCTGCTCCACCGATACTTGCGCGCCGCGGATCAAACCCTCCTTATGGCCGCAGTCCGAGATGAACTGTATCTTCCCCCCCTCTTTCTTCCAGTAATCGTTGATCACCCGCATCAGCGCAGGATTCGTCAGGACCGTATTAATGCCGCACGCCTCGGCCATTTTGAACGTCCGGAACACGCGCCAGTCTTCATGGTACGCTTTGACCAGCTTGTCGGTGTAGAGCAGGTCGCGCGCGTGCGCCCATCCGCCGATCAGGTTGCCGCCCAGGAACATCCGGCTCAAGGTGAGCGGACCGATTTTGCCGTACTGGTCGATTGGCTTTTTGAGTTCCTTGATGTCCACAAAACTAAAGGCTTTGACCGTCGCGCTCGTCACGGCGTCGGGCTGGGCCATCAGGTTTTCGCGCTCCCACACGCGGCCGTGCTTGCGGAAAAAAGCGTAGCTGAATGCACCGAGCACCGGCAGTGAGCTGAGGCTCATCAGCAGCTCGCGCCGCGCGGCTGAGGCCACCGGCTCATCCCGTTCCTCGTCTTTCGCCTTGCGCAGGCTGCGCTTAAAACAGACGCGCGGCAGGGCGGCCAAATAGGCACCGATCCCGTACGACGGCACCAGCATGATCGCCAGCAACGCCACCGCTTCGACGACGTTGCGGTCGATAAAGAGGAAGTGGCCGTCAGAAGCCCCGGCAAGGAAGGGCGGCATGGCCACGTAGTAGAACGCCAGCAGCAGGATGCCAGCCGCCGCCGCCGGCCGCACCAGCACGCCGACGACCAATGCCAGGCCAATCAGCGTCAGGCCCCACATATTCATCAGATCGACGGTCTTCAGCAGCCACGGCGTATCGGCGATCATCTTGAACAGCGGCGCGGCAAACCAGGTACTCATCCGCAGATAGCCGACCGAAGACCAGCCGCCGGGCTGGATCAGCTTCCATATCCCTTCGTACAGGAAGTGCCAGCCGATCAGCATTCTCAGGAGCGTCATCCCGAAATTTTTCTTCATGGAGCCCTCATGGGTCTGTGGGTGTGCCGCGGTACGTTGTAACACGGTCAGCGATTTAAAGGAAGAGAGGATATCAAACCCGCATCCACCCGGTCAACGCTCAGCA
The DNA here is from genome assembly GCA_002071025.1 of Verrucomicrobia bacterium ADurb.Bin070. Classification (GTDB taxonomy): domain Bacteria; phylum Verrucomicrobiota; class Kiritimatiellia; order RFP12; family UBA1067; genus DUPH01. Next base: position 4,156 of record MWEJ01000105.1, read on the forward strand.
TGTTCCGCGTTGCCCTCAAGCGTCACCCCCGAAACGCATTCCACCGTAAACGCGCAGAGCGCGCCCAGCCGGTCGCGCGGCACCCCCGTCACCGCGCAGGGCAGATATTCGCCGCTCCAGCCGCAGGCGCGCCCTTCGCGGTCAAACCGCTCCACCAGCACCTCGGCGCGACGGCCCGCAAAACGATGCGCAAACGCCTCGCGCTGTGCGTCGCCCTGCGCGATCAGCCGCTTGGCGCGCTGCCGACGCTCCGTGACCGGCACGCGCCCGTCGTACGCGCAGGCCGGTGTGCCCGGCCGCTCGCTATACGGAAAAACATGCAGATTGCTGAAACCCAGATCGGCCACCACCCGCAGCGTCCGTTCAAAGGCGTCCGCACTCTCGCCCGGGAATCCGCAGATCAGGTCCGCGCCGAATGCGGCATCCGGCATGCGCGCCCGGGCGCGGCGCACCGTGTCGATCACCTGGTCCGCCGTATAGCGCCGGCCCATGCGCGCCAGCACATCATCGTCGCCGCTTTGAATCGGCAGGTGCAGAAACTTGCACAGCTTCTCGGCACCGGCCATCCAGTCAGCCACCGCGCCCTCGATGGTTCCGGGCTCGATCGAACCCAGCCGCAATCGGCCCAGGCCCGGCAACGCGGCCAGCGCAGCCAAGAGGTCGATCAGACCGCGCGATCCATCGGCATAGCAGGCGATGTTGCAGCCGGTCACCACAATCTCGTGATAGCCGGCTGCGATCATCGTCGCCGCCTCGCGAACACAGACCTCAAGCGGTCGGCTGACCGGCCTCCCGCGCGTATGCGGCACAATGCAGTAGGTGCAGAAAAAATCGCAGCCGTCCTGCACCTTCAGCAGTGCGCGTTTTGACCGGCGTTTCGACACAGGCACAGCCGGCACACACCCCGGCAGGCCCACGGCCAGCTCGGGCCACTTTTCCAGCACCCGCTGCACCAGCGCCTCACGCCATGCGCGGTCCACCACCAGATCCGCACCGGCCGCCAGCACGCGCTCGCGTGCCACCGCCTCGGCCACGCATCCGGAAAGCACCACCCGCGCATCCGGCAACCTGCGGCGCAGCACGCGCAGTTCGTGCAGACACGCATTTTCCGCAGACTGCGTCACGGCACAGGCGTGCACCACCACCACATCGGCCGGCTCGCCCAAACGCACGCGGCTGATCCCCGCCTCGGCAAACGCCCGCTCGAAGGCGACGGTCTCCGCCTGATTTAAGCGGCAGCCAAAGGTTTTAAAAGCGACAGTCCGCATGCCGATCCCCCCGCCGTTCAGGCAAAGAGCGGCGTGGACAGATAACGCTCGCCCGAGTCCGGCAGAATCGCGACGATCAGCCGGCCGGCAAAAGCCTCCTCCGCAGCAAGCCGCAACGCTGCGGCCACAGCCGCGCCGCACGAGATTCCCGAGAGGATTCCTTCTTCACGCGCCAGCCGGCGCGACGTCTCAGTCGCCTCGGCCGTGCCCACCGACTCCACGCGGTCGATCACCGAAAAGTCCACCACCTGCGGAATGAAATTCGCCCCGATGCCTTGAATGCCGTGCGGAGCCGGCGCAAGCGCGCCACCGGCTTTGCGCTGCGTCAAGAGAGGGCTTTCGGCAGGCTCGACCGCAACCATCTGCACCTTGGCGCCTAAATTTTTAAAGGCGCGGCCCGTGCCGACAATCGTTCCGCCAGTCCCGACGCCGGCCACCACAGCCGCGACCTGACCATCGGTCTGCGTCCAGATCTCAGGCCCGGTTGTCCGCTCATGGATCAGCGGATTCGCCGGGTTGGAAAACTGGTCCGGCATGAAAAAGCGTCCGGGGGATTCACGCATCAGATCTTTGGCGCGCTGCACAGCGCCGGCCATGCCCGCCGCAGCGGGCGTTAGAACCAGGTTGGCGCCCAGCGCGGCCAGCACGCGGCGCCGTTCGAGGCTCATGCTCTCCGGCATGGCCAGCGTGACCGTGTAGCCGCGCGCGGCGGCAACCATGGCCAGCGCGATGCCGGTGTTGCCGCTGGTCGGCTCGACAATCTCCATGCCGGACTTGAGCGTACCGTCGCGTTCGGCCTCCCAAACCATCGACGCCGCCGTGCGGCATTTGACGGAATAGGCCGGGTTGCGCCCCTCCACCTTCACCGCCACTGTCGCGCCCAGGCCGCGCGTGAGCCGGTTCAAACGCACCAGCGGCGTATTGCCGATCGTCAACGAGTTGTCCTCAAACAGTGTCATGGCATCCTCCGTGAAAAGGTCACGCGCCTACCGGTACTTCACCAGCAGGTCATGCACCTGGATTTTCCTTGAAATCGGGATGATCCACATCTCGTAGATGCGGGCGATCTTCTCGGGGCACGCGCCGTCGGCTCGCTGCTCGCGCGACATGTCGAGAATGCGCGCGATGACATCGGCCTCCACCGTGTGATTGGTGATCGCCTCTTCAAGCCGTGCAGGGTCTCGATCCATCAACGGCTGCCGCAACGCCTCCGGTATCTCTTCCAACTTCAGCGCCGCCACATGGACCGAGAGGTTGAGGCGCTGAACCAGCGCATTCATGCTGTTGGCATCCGCCGCAATGCATTTGCGCCGGTCATCATCGCACCCCGCCTCGCACAGCGCGGGCAGCAGCGTGTTGACATAAAAAGGCCGCAGGATATGAACCCGTCCGGCAATGGTCGACGCCGCTCCGAACAGGTTCGCGGTTTCCGCGACTGGAAGCGGCCGCTTGAGTTCATTGTAGAGTTCCGCGTTCACCTTGAACGCAGCGCGCCCGCAAAGCGCTTTGACCAGCGTTTCGTCCAGAGATGCGATGATGGTTCGTAGTTGTGCCAGCTTGTTCATGGGATCCACATGCCGCCGCCCTCATGCCGGAGGGCCCGGCGCACACCCGCCCGCCGGGCGTGCCCTTCCATGCGGCGCGATGTCTTTTATTGTACCACTTCTTGCCGTATTCCACCATGCCAACCTACAGGCGAGAATTAAGGAGGAAGAAGGCGGTGAGCGTTAGCGGACCGGATACGTCCCCAGTTTACGCCCCGATTCCGACAAGGCCAGCACCAGACGCCAGGCCGCCTCGGCAGCAGGCGCCTTCCAGTCGGTGGCCGCCTCAACGAAAAAGCCATACTCCCAGGGCCGTCCCGGCAACGGCCGACTCTGGATGAAGGTCAGGTTGAGCCCGGCGGCGTCGAACGGCGCGAGCGCGTGCAGCAGCGCGCCGGGGCGGTTTCCGATCACCAAATAGAGCAGCGAGCGCATCGCGCCGGCACGCGCCGCAGCCGGCCGTGTGGCCCGACGGTTGGCCGTCACCACGAAGAAGCGCGTCACGTTCGCGTCACTGTCCTGCAGATTGCGCGCGAGCGCGCCCAAACGGTGGATGCTGGCCGCCGCCGACGAGGCCACCGCCGCGCTGCCCGGCTCGGCCGCCGCGCGCCGCGCCGCAGCCGCCGTACTCGACTCCGCCAACAACTCAGCACGCGGCACCAGCTTCCGCAACGAGGAGCGGCACTGGCCCAGCGCCTGCGGATGGCTATAGACACGCTCGATCTCTTCCAGCCGCTTCACCGCGCGACCCGCCAGCAGATGGTGGCGGACCGGCATCGAGAAGCCCTCAAGGATCGAGATCTCCGGATGCGCGGAGAGCAGGTCCAGCGTCTGCGTGACCGGCCCCTCACTCGAATTCTCGACCGGCACGACGGCCAGCGGACGCGGACGCGCGGCCGGCGCGCGCAGCCTGTCAACCACATCATAGTGCGAGAGACACGGCAGCAGCCGGCTGCGCGCGCCGAAACGGCGCAACGCGGCTTCGTGCGAATACGTGCCTTCCGGACCCAGATAAAGGACGGGGACATCCATAATCGTTCGCCTTTTTGTTGACTCGGTTTCGATACGTTACACCTGCTTACGCAAGGATTTCGCCAACTCGATCCACGGTGCCAGCGCCTCAAGGAACGCCCCGAACGACGAGGATTCAAGCTGCTGCGACGCATCGCTGAAGGCGTTCACCGGATCGGGATGCGCTTCGATGATGAGGCCGTCGGCACCCGCCGCCAATCCCGCCCGCGCCAGCGCCGGAACCAGGCTGCTCACGCCGGCGGCATGGCTCGGATCCACCACAACCGGCAGATGCGTCAGTTGACGGGCCACCGCCACCGCGCCGAGATCCAGCAGATTGCGCGTCGCCTTGTCAAACGAGCGAAGCCCGCGCTCGCACAGCACCACCTGCGGACAGCCGTTGACCACCAGGTACTCCGCTGCGGTCAGCCACTCCTCGACCGTGCTGGCCATGCCGCGCTTGAGCAACACCGGCCGGCCGGCATGCGCCAAGTGTTCCAACAGATCATAATTTTGGGCGTTGCGCGCACCGATCTGGAACATGTCGGTCACGTCGCGCAGGATCTCGATCTGCGCCGGCCCCGGCACCTCGGCCACCATAGCGACATTGAACTCCGCCTTGACATCGCGCATGATCTTGACGCCGTCAAGCTTCAGTCCCTGGAAATCATAGGGCGACGTCCGCGGCTTGAACGGCATGGCGCGGATGATCTTCACGCCGCACGCCGTGAGATCCACCACCGCCGCGCGCAACTGGTCGTAGCTCTCGATCGCGCAGGGACCGGCGATGATCTGGATGTTGCCGCCGCCGATCAACGCGCCGTTCACATTGACCACCGAATCGCTCGGGTGGTACTCGCGCGACACCAGCTTGAATTTTTTCTGCACCGGGAAAACCGACTCCACCGCAGGCAGGTTGCTGAGCACTTCGAGCGAACGGTTGCTGAGCTCGTCGCCGATACAGGCGATCACCGTCTGCTCGACGCCGCGGATGATGCGCGGCTGGTAACGCAGCGAGCAGACCAGCTCGCTGATGGTCGCAATGTCTGTTTCTGAGGCATGCCTTTTCAAGACGATAATCATGGTCATTTCTTTCTTTGGAGGTTTGGAAAACAAAAACCGCGTGTCCTTTGCCGGACACGCGGTTCATTCGAAAGTCTGTTCCCGATTCACAATAGCTTACCGGGCCGACCCGAACCGTGTGTCCGGCGACCTAAAGTAGCTAAAGTAAAAATAGACGCGTTTGTTTTTCATCTGAGAACGGCGGCATTAAACCTTTTCCGCCGCCGAATGTCAAGCGGACGTATTCGGTTCCGCGCGGCAAGGGAGCATCTGTTTCACGTGCTTGAATCAAGCGGTTGATCCCGTTGCCCGTTCGGCGTTCGGCGTTCGTTGCCAAAGGCCTCCGTCAACCGAAAGGCGACGGCGGGCCCGCCTCTGCGGCGGTCTCGGCGAGACCGCCCTGCCCGATGAAAGACCCTATCGGTTGAGACACAGAGGCAGGAAGGATGCGTGACTAAAACCAGAAACAAAACAAAAAATGCCGTCCTTCTCCTTTTTGCTCTTGAAACCCGGCGGCCTGTTCGCGTATGATGCCATGACTTTTTGCACAGCGATGTGTCCGGAGAGGTGGCCGAGTGGCTGAAGGCAGTGGTTTGCTAAACCGCCGTATCGGGTCAAACTGGTACCGGGGGTTCGAATCCCCCCCTCTCCGCCAATCGTCATGCAAGAGGCGGGCGGTGCTATACGGCACACGGATTGCGCGGTGAATGCGGCGTCAAAAGAGCATTGACAGGGCAGGCGTGATTGTCTAAAGTTGCGCCCGTTTTTCCTGCCCAGTAACGGGTTAAACTGTTGATGTGGCGAGGTAGCTCAGTTGGTAGAGCAGCGGACTGAAAATCCGCGTGTCGCCGGTTCGATCCCGGCCCTTGCCACCATTTTTATGCCCTGAAACAGGGCTTTTTTATTGGGCTTTTTCAATATTTTGGCCTTTTTCCGCTTTTTTGTGCCCGTCGTTGATTTCTCCTAATGTGAAATCACAACCTTCTGTTGGTCCGGGTCCACACACAACGCTGTCTAATGAGTTTCCGTTATAGGTGAGGGACGGGCACGG
>MWEJ01000106.1 GCA_002071025.1 Verrucomicrobia bacterium ADurb.Bin070
ACCAGAAACCAGAAACCATCCGCCCCAGCGTCATGCGCGCGGTCATGGCCGTCATGGCATCATCCCCCCGCCCGCTGGCGGCGGCACGCCCGGCACCCTGCCGCCGCCGGGCCGGATGGGCGACGTGATCACATTCTGCCCGGCGCCGGCACCCGGGGTCACCGTGCGCTGCGTGCCGTCCTGCGCACCGGTACCCGCCGCGCCCCCGCTCTGCACGGGATTCTGCGAGACATCCCAAACCGGCAGCTCGATGTCGCGCGTCACGGCGACCGGTTCATCGCGCTCTTTCACCGGCCGCAGATAGAGCGTGACGGAAACTTTATAGGGCAACGCATTGGAGGAGGTCCACTCGTCTTCCCACTCGATCTCTTTGGCATTCTCTTCCGGCGGCTCTTTCAGCACTTTGCAATCCATCCCCATCACGCGCGGAGACACCAGGAAGGCCTTGACGTCCTCTTCGACATCGAAATCATCCGGCTGGAAATCGCTGGACCACGCCTTGGCCATCAGGCCGCCGCCACCCTCGCGCCCCTCTTCTTCCACATACAACATCACGCGGTGCGGCATCTCGGCGATTTCGGTCTTGCCGTCAATCGCCTTGAGCCCCCCGACAAACGCGCGTCCCTCCTTCATCCACGCAATCGAATCGCGCGCGTCCGGCCCTTCGCCGCCATCGGAAAACTGGAAGCCGCGCTCATCGTCTTTCTGCACGCTGGACGAGAAATAGGCCGAGCGCAGGCCGGACTCCACTTGATTCATCACATAATCCGCCTGCGACATGGCGTCGGACATCTCCATGCCCGCGTTCCAGCTCTGCACCACGGCGTCAAAACAGAAGAACGAGAGGATCATCATGATCGCAAGGATCATGATCGCCATGATCAATTCGAGCAGGGTGAACCCTGAACGGATGTTCTGTACCTCGTCCATAATTTGAGAGTTGAAAGTTGAAAGTTGAGAGTTGAGAGTTGAGAGTTAGGTGATCAGAGATCAGAGATCAGAGATCGGCGTTCAGCGTTCAAGCGTTCTACTTCCCCTTGCGGATCAGTCGTACCAGCTCCTCGTAATACCCCTCTTTGCCGCTGCCCCATGAGATGCGCGTGCGCAGCACATAGAGCCCGTCATCCTCTTCGTTGGTCTCCAGTTCCTTCTCCTCAACCGTCCGCTCGAAGGTGAAGTCCTTATACGTTTCCCGCATCTCCCGCGAGACCTCCATCTGCAGGTCGTCGATCATCTCCTCAGCGCCGACCGGATCGATGTTCAGCCGCTCGTCCTCTTCGGGATCCGTGATCTCGTCGTTCGGGGGAATCGGATAGCACCGTTCGCCCAGACTAAAAACAAATTGCGCGTCCTGATACTCTTTCGAGAGCGCCATCATCTGGGCGCAGTTGCCGAGACCGACCATCAGGCTGAACAGCCCGGTGGCCAAAATCATGGTCGCAAGCAGGATCTCAATCAGTGTAAAACCATCACGCCGCATCAGCGTTCATCCTCATCCATGATCCGGGGCACACCGAACCGGTCGACCTTCACCGTGATCGCGTCCGCGGAATCCTCGCCTCCCGCCTTCACCTGTACCACAAACGGCAGGCAACGGCCATTGGTCTCGAACGGAACGCGCGCCGCGCGCGCCTTCTCGGCAAACGGATCGTGCTCCGCAGCGGCAGCCGCCTCAGCGTCTTCCTGCTCCACCTCCAAGCTGGCCTCTTCCGCCTCCAGCGCGTCCTGGTCAAGCGCGACCGTAAACGTCACCTGCTCGTACCGCTTGGCGGCGTTCAATTCGGCCATGGCATAGCCTGCGCCTCCGCCCGTTTCGCCTTCAGACGAAAACCCGGCCGGCTCCGCCGCGGGCTCTTCCGCTGCGGCCTGCGACACCGGGTCCGCGTCCACAGCCCCGCCGCCGCGCCGCTCGACACGCAGCTCGCCGTCCGACGTGATCACCAAGTCCATCGGCGTCTGGTAGAGCACCGCCATGGTCCGCGCATACCGCGTCATCTGCATCACGCCGCGCGATGCGGTCTTGATGCGCGCGATATCTGAACCCGACCCGAACGAAGGCAGAATCACCAGCGCCATCACGCCGATGATCACCATAACCACCAGTAACTCGACCAGTGTAAACCCGCGCCGCTGTCGGGAGAAGTTCATTCGTGCGTTAGTTCAGTCGTGCGTTAGCCATTAACTCATGCGCTAACGCACTAGTACTCTGTACGGCTTAATAATTCGGACAGGATTACATGATTTTCATGATGTAACTGATTGATTCCAATCATGTTAATCCTGTAATCATGGCTAGAAAAAACCGGCGTTTTTGGTTTTACAGACTACTAGTTCGTGATGTCATCCTCGCCGCCGATCTCGCCGTCAGGACCGCCCGAGATGATCTTGAACTTCTTGCCGGTCTTGGTGTACTGGAACGGCGTGCCCCACGAATCGTTGAGCGCCCCCTCCTTCAGCAGTCCCGGCTTGTCGTCGGTCCCGACGGTCAGCTCATCCAGCGAGTCCGGCAGCTTGCCGTTGTGGCGCATGGCGAAAATCTGCACCGCCTGCTCGATCGCCGTGATGCTCGTGCGCGTCGCCTGGCGCCGCGCCTCCTCATCGTGGCCGATCACATTCGGGATGACCACCGCGGCCAGGATGCCGAGAATGCACACCACCAGCAACAGTTCCACCAGCGTAAATCCGCTGCGCCGGTTCTTTGTCACCTGCTCTTCTTTTTTTTCCCGTTTCATTGCCCTATTCCTCCATCGTTAACCCAACATCGCAACTAACCCACTGTACCCAACCCGAAACCAGAAACCCGAAACCTCTTCCTCCCTCTTCCTACCCCGCCGGGCTGAGCGACGAGGTGACCTTGAAAACCGCCATCAGGATACTGACCGCCACAAAGCCGACCACCCCGCCGATCATCACGATCAGGATCGGCTCCAGCGCGTTCGTGAAGATCTTGATGTTGCGGTCCATCTCGCTCTCGTACCGCCGCCCGATATGCCCCAGCGACGAGGGCATGTCGCCCGACTGCTCGCCGACGGCCAGCATGTCGGTCATCATCTTGGGAAACACCTTGCTGGTGGCCAGCGGTCCGGAAATGGTGGTGCCGTCCGTCACGCGCTGGCGCGCGGTCCGCAGGGCGCTGGCGATCAGCGCGTTGCCGCAGGTCTCCTCGGCGATCCGCAGCGCCTGCAAAACATTCACGCCGTTGGCGAGCAGGGTTTTCATGGTGTAAGCCAAGCTCGAATACGCGCCGCAGGCCACGATGCCCTTGATCAACGGCGCCTTCAGCTTGAGGCCGTCCCACCAGATCCGCCCGGCATCGGTCTTCAGATAGCGTTTGAACATCACCAGCCCCATACCGATCGCCACCGCCAGAAAAACGCCGTACTTGATGACAAAATCGCTCGTGCCCACCAGGATGCGCGTCGGCAGCGGCAGAGTGGTGCCCATGCCTTCGAAGATCTTGGCGAACTGCGGAATCACTTTGACCATCGCGAAGATCACCGTGACCACCCCAAAGATCAGCACCACGATCGGATAGGTCATCGCGGAGGTGATTTTGGAGCGCATGCTCTCGTTGCGCTCATAGTGCTCCACCAGTCGGCGCAGCACCTCGATCATCGCGCCCGACGCCTCGCCGGCACGGATCATGTTGCCGTAAAGCGGCGGGAAGGTGTCGGGATGCGCCGTCACCGCGTCCGAGAGCTGCTCGCCGCGGATAATGCGGTCGCGCAGGTCGCTGGCGATCTGGCTTTGCGCCGAGTCCTCCTCGCCCTGATTCGACAGGCAGTTCAACGCCGCACCCAACGTCATGCCGGCCTCCAGCAGATCACTCAGTTCCGACGTGAAGAGCAACACCTCGGTAGCCTTCATGCGCAGCTTGCCGCCACCCACCTTAAGCTTCCAGATCGGCGTGCCCTTGGCCTTGGCCTGCTTGGACTTGGATTCCGTCACGGCAAGCGGCGTGTGCCCCAGTTTCTCAACCGCCGCCAAAGCCGCGCGGCGGTCGCCCGCTTCCAGCACGCCCTCAACCTTGCGGCCGTCTTTCGTCAACGCTTTGTATGAAAAATTCGCCATACGCTCATCACCGGGGGTTTCCGACGCTCGACACTCGACGCTCGACACTCGGGGTCTGCATCACTCTGCCTTCCTCCTTCTTCCTTTCTAGTTCAGCCCGCGTCTTCCGTCACGCGCATGACCTCCTCCACCGACGTCATGCCTTTGAAGGCCTTGGTCCAGCCGTCCTCGCGCAGCGTCTTCATGCCGTGCTTGAGCGCGATGTCACGGATTTCTGTCGCGGATTTGCGCGCGATGATCGCCGACTCGATATCCTCGGTGACCACCAGCAGCTCAAAGAGTCCGCCACGGCCGCGGTATCCGGTCTTGGTGCACGCCTCGCACCCTTCAGGCACCCAGACGGTCGGCTTCGCCGGCGGGTACTGCAGGTCATACCACTTCATGTCCAGCGGGATCTCGCGCCGGCACTTCGGACAGAGCCGTCGGACCAAGCGCTGCGCCATCACGCCGGCCACCGCCGAAGCCACCAGGAACGGCTCCGCACCCATATCGATCAGACGCGCGAAGGCGCCGGCCGCGTCGTTGGTGTGCAGCGTGCTGAACACCAGATGGCCCGTGAGCGAAGCGTTGATCGCGATCTCCGCCGTCTCGCCGTCGCGGATTTCACCGACCATGATGATGTCCGGGTCCTGACGCAGGAAGGCGCGCAGCGCACGCGCGAAGGTCAGCCCGATGTCCTGACGCACCAGCACCTGATTGATGCCCGGCATCTCGTACTCGATCGGATCTTCGGCCGTCAGGATGCGCACCTGCATCTTGTTGATCTCGTGCAGAAAAGCATAGAGCGAGGTCGACTTGCCAGACCCGGTGGGGCCGGTCACCAGAAAGATGCCGTTGGGGCGGTTGATCAGCTTGACCACATGCCCGTAGTCGAAATCGTTAAACCCGAGATCGCACAGCTTGACGAAATTGCCGGCCTTTTGCAGCAGACGCAGCGAAATCGATTCGCCGTAAGCCGTCGGCATCGTGGACACGCGGATGTCGATGTCATCATTGTTGAGCCGCACGCCGATGCGGCCGTCCATCGGCAGCCGCTTCTCCGCGATGTCCAGGTTCGCCATGACCTTGATGCGCGAGATGATCGCCGCCTTGAGCCGGTTGAGCTGCGGCGGCACATCCACCTTGTGAAGCATGCCGTCAATCCGGTACCGGATGCGCAGCTCATCCTCCATCGGCTCGACATGGATATCTGTCGCGCCCTGACGGTCCGCTTCCGCGATAATCTGGTTCACGAACTTGACGATCGAGGCTTCAGCCCCGATCTCGTTCACATCGATCTTGGAGATCGAGGCCAGATCGGCGTCCACCGCGTAGCGGCCGTCCTCAATCATCTTTTCGATCGCGTCGGCGCCCACGCCATAATACTTCTGAACTGCCTTGTTGATCTCTTCGCGCGGGCTGAGCGTCACCCGCACCGGGCAGCCCGCCGCCAGCCTCAGGCCGTCCGTCATCCCAGTGTTGAACGGATCACAAGTCACCACCGTCAACACGCCGTCCTCGACCGCCAACGGCAGCACGTTGTACTGGTACACCGCGCGCGCCGGCAGCCGGGTGAGCGACTCATCCATCGGCCGCGCCTGCGCCAACTCGGTGTAGGCAAATCCCAGCACCTCGCCGATCTTGCGCAGAAACTCATCCTCGCGGGCCAAGCCCAGGCGCACCACCGCGCCCGTGATGCCCGCGCCGTCCGAACGGTCAGCCGCCAGCACATGCGCGAGCTGAATGTCGGAAAATAGCCCCGTTTTCTTCAGAACAAGGGCTGCAAATGCATCCGGCTGACCCGCCATGAAGGCTCACCTTTCACCAAAAAAAATCCAGTTTCATAAATGGGACTTGCATTATAGATCATGGCATGCGCATTTTCCATGCCTAAAACTTGACGAATGATCGCGAGGGTGCGGACGAAGAAGGGCCGGGAACAGAGATAGGCGGACAGGTTTGACCGGCGTTATGAAAAACGCATGCGCATCGCGTTTTGGCGGCTCAGCGCAGCTTCGCCCTCCATTTCCCAGACGAACCCGCAGGTTGGAGGGCGAGGCTTTGCCGAGCCGCCGCTTATCTTAGCGCCAGTCGGGACAGATGTTCTGCGAATTGGCTCTGCGTTCACACCGCACTGACGCCAGCCAAAAAGTCACACTCAGGCGACTTTCTGTCGCCCCAAACCTGAAACGTCATGCCCGCGACCATACAGCCGTCTTCTTACAGTCTTGCAGAAAAAAATCAAAACTGCGCGAGGCCTATTGACCCTTCATCCGGAAACCGGTAAATTGAATGGACTTGTTTGCGGGCGTAGCTCAATGGCAGAGCCCCAGCCTTCCAAGCTGGTTACGAGGGTTCGATTCCCTTCGCCCGCTCCATCCGAAGCCAGGGTGGCGAAATGGCAGACGCAGCAGACTCAAAATCTGCCGCCCGAAAGGGTGTGAGGGTTCGACTCCCTCTCCTGGCACCATCAAAAAACCCCATAAATATTGGGGTTTTTTCATTTTTTGGTCTCCCTTCTCTAAAGTTGCCCCTGCACTCATTGGCACGTCTTATCACGCCTTTTCCAGTCTCAATCATAACCAAAAGATAACCACTTGTTAGCCTTGGCGAACATATGGAAATGAGGCGGAGGGGGGGCTTGGTTCACCTAGAACTGAACAAGAGACCTGTGTTGTTAAGGTACCGGAGCGCATCCCCAACCTCATATGGCCTTGAGTATAACACTCAATCTGTTGCCCTTCTATGACTTTTTGCCTTCTATCGGCCTTCTATCGGTTCATACCATCCGATGTTCAGCGTTTTTTCAGTTCCGACAAAGGAAGACCTTACCAAGAAGATCAAGAAGCTCAAATCGTCACGCCAGAGTGTTGAAGGATCGCGTAACACATGCACTACTGCTGCACACCTGTGAGCACATGACGGCACATAGACATTAATCCTCTAACCCTACAGCCCGTGCCCTTTCGCGTGGTCGCAGCAGCTGTCGAGCATTCGCGTGAACCGCTCCATGTCACGGCCCTTCTGCAGCCGCTCGTCTTCAATAGCCGCGTCCTGTGCCTCTGTCAGCCGCAGCGCTTCCGGGATCTCGGCCCCGCAGTAGCCGCAATCGGGCCTGCGGCGGTCGTAAAGCGGCCGTCCGCATGACGGGCAGCCGAAGGCCGGAGGCGTATTGCTGTCCGCCGCACATGGTTCCTTGCTCATTGGTACGTCCGCCCCCCATGCCTCAGCCAGCCCCCAGGGTGCGGCCCCGAAGCCGTCCTGTGCGTCCAGTGGACGAGGCCGCCCCTGTCGCTCCACTCGTACTCGCCCGAGAACTGCACGCGGTCGCCGGCCCGCAGCGCCCCGATCCGGGGCGCGACGTCGATGTTGTGCGCGACCAGCAGGGTCTGGCCCGAAGCCAGCCTGACGATGAACTTCTGGTGCCGGCTGCCCGTGTTGTCGTCCGGGAGCAGCTTTGTCACGGTGCCCTCGCCCGAGACCTGGATATTGCTCCTGCGGTTCGCGTAGGCGTCGGCGAAGACGGTGTCGAAGGACGACGGGGACACGCCCGTCGAGACGGGCGCGGCGACGGGAGCGGGACCCTGCCGGACGCCGAAGTAGAGGTGCCCGGCCAGCAGCATCGCGCCGAGGATCAGCAGCTTCCTCATGTGGCGGCCTCCGAAGGTCGGGCTTCCCCTCCCGCTTCCCGCCCGCGCCAGGCCCTGTAAGCGTCGACATACAGGTCCAGTTCGACCTTCGCCATCGATGAGACCCTGTACTGATCGTCGGTCTCGGCCCAGATCCCGCGTTCGAGCAGGTAGTTGACCACGTAGGCCATCAGGACACTGCGAAACGACGCAGACATGGATGACCATCAGCAGGTGCAGGGCGTGCCCCAGCATGTCCTCGGGCACGCCGTCCCGCGACAACGCAAGCACTGTCAGAAGGATATGCGGCTGGGCCGCGTATATCCTGTCCACCAGCGCCTCCTGATGTTCAAGCGGCAATCCCTGCACCGTACGCACGACGTCTGCAACCGCTTTAGTCGTGATGCCGCCGGGCATGCTTGCACTCCCTGACGCCGCGCCGTTTCAGCGTGCCGCCACCGTTGTACTTCGCGTACTCCATTGTGTTGCCTCGCCTCATCAGCTCCGAGACCTCGGCGTCGTTTCCGAACACGCGCACAGCCGGCACCCGGTGCCGCGTCCCCTTCCAGCGCTTGACCTTCCCGAAGTCCATCAGGAACCTGTTGCCGGCTGTGTCGTCATCGACGATGAAGACCATGCGGCCGTCGTACTTGATGCCGGGGAAAAGGTCATGGCTCTGCAACTCGTGCCCGGGGGGCAGCGCGTCCTTTATCAGGGCGATAAACTCGTCCACGGCCTCCATCGGCACCATCTCCCATGGCCACTCGATCTCAAGCACCTGTTCCAAGTCCATTGCCGCCTCCGACTAAGACGCGGCCGCTTCGTATGCGCCGCTTTCGTTGCGAAGAGTTTGCCAGCGCCCGAGGCCAAGATCAAGCCCGCTATCTCATCGCCTCCACCGCTTTGTTCACCAATCAATCATAACGCGTCCAGAGCCGGATAACCTTGACGGTCTTAACATCAGCCAACACCTGATACACAAGACGATGCTGGATATTGATGCGCCTGGAATACGCGCCGGACAGATCGCCGACGAGTTTCTCAAATGGGGGCGGGTTCTTAAACGGGTCTTTCTCCAATATCGCGAGAAGCCGTTCTGCCTGTGGTTTCAAACCAGAAGCCAGGAGCTTCTTTGCATCTTTCTGGGCTTGCTTGGTGAAGACAAGCGTCCATTTCTCGGACGGCACCGGCCGGACCGGCCGTATCCTCAACATCCTCTTCCTCGTCCAGAAGAACCTGCTCTCTACGCCGATCCTCTATCTCAGCCGCGCGATTATCCGCGACAAGGCCGCGTACTACAGCCGGCTGAACGCCATCACGGCGCGCGGCGAGTGGGAGCCGTTCATCCTCTACATGGTCAACGCGGTCCGGCAGGGCAAGTCCAAGCTCTTCGTGAACAAGCGTCTTCTTCCGCTCCTGCTCGCGGAGTCGGAAACGTGGCAGCCGTTCCAGTGACGGCGCCACTCTTCAAGCCCTAATCTAAAAGCGAAGCAGGTACGGGCCAGAGCGGACTTTGAATTTTGAGGTGTCATCGAGGTCGCGAACCCTGTCCGTGCGCGCATCAGCCCTGGCGGGTGCCGCGCGCGCGGCGCACCCAAACGTAGACCGCCACGACAACCGCGCAGAACAGCACCGCCGCGACCGTTGCGGTTTTCAGGTACGGACGCCACAGCGCCTCGCTCTGGCCGGCGATGTAGCCGATCCACGCCAACACCGAAACCCACAGGCCGGCGCCGAGGCCTGTATAGAAGAGAAACCGCGCGATGTTCATGCGCACGATCCCGGCGGGCAGCGATACATACTGCCGCACCACCGGGATCAGGCGCGCGGTAAAGGTGCCGATCTCCCCGTGCCGGCTGAAAAAGCGCTCGGCCTTCTCAAACTTCTCCTCAGAGATCAGCAGGTACTTGCCCCACTTGAGCAGCAGAGGACGGCCCAGGAACAGCGCAAGATAGTAGTTGAAAAGCGCACCCAGCCAACTGCCGAGGACCCCCATCACAATGACCAGCCAGATGCTCATCTCATGGCCCGCCACATAACCGTCGGAATGCATATAGTTGGGCGACGAGAGGTAGCCAGCCGGGATCATGACCACTTCGCTGGGGAACGGGAAGCAAGAGCTCTCAAGAAACATCATGGCCACGATCCCCCCGTAGCCCCACTGCCCCACCGTGTTGACCACCCATTGGACGATCTGATCCATGCCACCTCCGACCGGATACGCACCCGCATTTCGCGCCGCATCCCGTACCGCGGCAGACTTGCGGCTTAAAAACAAAAACCCCATTTTTATTGGGGTTTTTCAATAAAAAACAGGGCATAAAAATGGTCGGGGCGTCGGGATTTGAACCCGAGACCTTTTGCACCCCAAGCAAACGCGCTACCAGTCTGCGCTACGCCCCGAAA